>JAFYNU010000025.1 GCA_017547975.1 Clostridia bacterium | reverse complement strand
GTGTCTTCTGCGTTTTCCCAAAAGGGCGGGTACATTCTGGCCCCTGCCCAGGAGATCCAGGCCGACGTACCCTACGAAAATCTTTGCGCCCTGATCGAAGCGGCGCGGTGAATGGGAAAGGAGAGCCCGATATGTTGAAGGAAATGGGCATGAAAGCCCTGAATCTGGAAATGGCCGACCGGGTATGCCGCATGGAATATTCGGTGTTTGGCCACACCAAGCTCCTGGAAAAGGTCACCGGTATCTCGGTGGAGGAACAGAAAAACGGCAAGGAGCAGGAAGCTTTTGCCAAATTCTGCAAGGAATGGGATATCTGCATGCACTGGAGCATTCTGGTGAACAGCGGTTTCCTGGAGCCCTTTGTGACCAAAATGGGCCATGCGGAATATGCCGAAGGGGGAACCGATTTCAATAGTGAGGTACACGAACTCTTCACCGATGAGGAGGACGTATACGCCTTTGACCCCTACGAAAAACTGCCCTGGCTGGAAGAAGAGGAGATCATCCGTCGCTTCAATCAGCACTACCGGGAGCAATGCGTCATGGCGGGGGATGCGGTGGCCATGACCGGTATTTACATCAGCCTGATGTCGGGCCTGATCGAGATATTGGGGTGGAATATGCTCTTGACCAGCGCGGCGGTGGATCCCAAGGCCTTTGGAGAGTTCACGGAACGCTATTCCATGTGGATCGAGCGTTATTTCAAAGCCCTTGCCAAGTCGGATGCTCCGGTGGTGATGGTACATGACGACATTGTCTGGACCGAGGGGGCCTTCATTCATCCCGAATGGTACCGGAAATTCATCTTCCCGGCTTACAAGCGCTGTTTCCGGCATTTGCAGGAGGCGGGGAAGAAGATCCTCTTCACCTCCGACGGCAATTACACCGAATTCATCGATGACATTGCCGCCTGCGGTATCAACGCCTTCGTTATGGAACCTATGACCGATATGGCCTACATTGCCGAAAAATATGGCAGGACCCATGCCTTTGCGGGCAATGCGGATACCCGTATCCTGCTACACGGCACCAGGGATGACATCCGTCGGGAGGTCCGGCGCTGCATGGATATCGGCAAACGCTACCCGGGCTTCATCATGTCGGTGGGCAATCACATTCCCGCCAACACCCCGGTGGATAGCTGCCTGTGGTACAACGAATTTTGCCGGGAATTGGGCAAACGATAAAAATTTGGAGGAATAAAGATGGCGGACAATATCATAAACGGTGTGCACGGATGCACCGAAGAAGCAAACTACGTGAGACCCAAGGATCCCCGGATCCTTGAAAAACTGGAATGGTTCCAGGATCAAAAGCTGGCGTTCATGATGCATTACGGCCTCTATTCCCAGCTGGGTATCATGGAATCCTGGCCGTTGAGTGATGCCGATGCATCCTGGTCCCGTCGGGAGGTGGATTGGGAAGAGGATACAGCGGAATTCAAAAAGCAATACGTCAACGCCAACAAAGCCTTTAATCCGGTGCGTTTTCAGCCCGATAAGTGGGCCGAATTTGCAAAGAAAAACGGATTTAAGTACGTGATCTTTACCACAAAGCATCACGAAGGCTTTTGCATGTACGACAGTAAATATACCGACTATAAAATTACCGGTAAGGATTGCCCCTTCCACACCCACAAATATGCCGACATGGCAAAGCACGTATTTGACGCCTTCCGCAAGGAGGGGCTTGGGATTGGTGCATATTTTTCCAAGCCCGACTGGCACTGCCCATGGTATTGGGCAGAGGGGATGGATCGACCGGTGGGATATGACCGCTTCCCGACCTATACGCCATCGGAGCACCCTGAGCTTTGGGAGAAGTACGTGGAATTTACCCATAACCAGATGCAGGAACTGGTGGAGGATTACGGGCCCTTGGATATCTTGTGGCTCGACGGGGGGCAGGTCAACCCAGCCCTTGGCCTGGATATCCGCATGGCGGAGGTAATCGGGAAAGCCAGAAAAATCCAACCCGATCTCCTGACCGCCGATCGGACCGTGGGCGGCGAATTTGAAAACTACATCACCCCCGAGCAGAGCCTGCCCCAGCACCCCATCCGGGTGCCCTGGGAAACCTGTATTACTGTAGGCAGGGGATGGGGCTACCGCTACCAGGAAACGTACAAGACCCCGCGGGAACTGGTCCATCTGCTGGTGGACGTGGTGTGCCGCGGCGGCAACCTGGCCCTGGATGTGGGTCCCGCCCCCAACGGACAACTGCCGCCGGGAGCCCTGAAGGTGCTTGAAGGATTTGGTGCCTGGCTCAACGAAAATGGCGAAGCCATTTATGGAACCCGCATTGCTGCCCCGCATGAATCGAAAACCACTGCCTTTACCAAAAAGGGTGATGTTCATTACGCCATCGAACGTGTGAAAGAAGGAGAAAAACTCCACGAAACCATTTTGATCCCCTGGCCTCACAGGGTGGAAAAAATCACCCTGTTGGGACTTGACCAGGAGCTTCCCTTTACCCGGTGCGAAGAAGGGATTTTGGTTCGGATTCCCTATATTCTGGTGGGTACCAGCCCGCTTGCAGTAGCCTTCCGCATGGAATAACCTTAACAACGAAAGGTGTCCGGAAGCATGAATCAAAGAAGCCATGAGCAGATACTTGCAGGAAAAACGCAGGCCAAACGGATTTTCGCGACGGTTTTGACGGTGGGGTGGATGGCGGTTATTTTCCTGTTTTCTGCACAGACGGGGGAAATTTCGGGAAATACCAGCGGCGGAATCGTCGATTGGGTTCTCCGTATGGTGTATCCCGATTATGAAACCTTCTCCGTGGAAAAACAGCTTGCAATGGCTGAAATCTGGCATCTCTTCATCCGAAAAGCTGCGCATTTTACCGAATACGCCGTTTTAGGTCTGCTGACCGCCAATACCTTCCAAACCTATCCCATCGGGCCGGGGTACAAGTGGTCGATCCCGGGGCTGGTGTGTGTTCTGTATGCGATCAGTGACGAAATTCACCAGTATTTCGTTCCCGACAGGGCATGTCGTTTTTGGGACGTGTGTATTGATACTGCGGGGGCTATCATGGGCATTGCCCTATTTGCACTCGTAACGCGGTTGGCGAAACGGAATGTCAAAAGAAGCAGAACTATGAAATAGGGGTCGTTCTATCGGGAATGCAGGAAACGATGGTATGAACCCGTTTCTCCCTCGACAGAACTGGGGAGAAAATTTCACGAAAGAGCCAAATAAAAAACGAGGTGAGAGATCACCTCGTTTTTTTGTGGGATCCGATTCATTTTCGGACGAAATATTGATGGTCGCAGGGGGCGGGAAGATTGAATTCATCCTTGGAGAAGGTTTTCACGTAGATGAAACCGAATTTTTCCGCAAGGTGCAGGCTTGGAGCGTTGTCGGCGGCACAGAACCAGGAATAGCCCGCAATGGGGAGTTCGGCGTGCAAAAACACCTCGGTCAAGGCTTCCTGCATATATCCCTGGTTTCGGTAACCTTCTATGACCCGAACTCCTACGTTCCGGAGATTGGGGTTTCCATCGGCGTCCTCGTTCAGCCCGATGGTGCCGATGATCTTTCCGGTTTTCTTTATCACCATGGCGTAGTTGTTTTTGACCTCCATCAAGTAGTGGATGACGTCGTCATTATGTACCCCGCAACCCAGGTCACTCTCCTTCCAATCCCGAAGGAGCAGGCGTTTTGTTTCAAGCGTATTCATTTTCTTCTCCTTACAGCTGGTAACCAAGGCTTTCCATATACTCCCGGACGGCTTTCCCGTCCACATTACCGGGAAGGGTGCCCTCCCTGGCACAGTACGCAGCGGCAAAGCCCGCGGCTTCCCCGGTGGGGATCACATTGCCCACCACCCGGTAGGAGGCATGGGCATAAAAGTCCCCCGAAATGCACCGCCCCGCAAGCAACAGATTGTCACAACCCAGGGGGAGCAGGGCCCGGTAGGGAATATGGTAGGGGATGGCCCGCTTGCCCTGGCCATGGTCCCGCTTGTCGGCGGCATCAATGGCGTGTACGTCAATGGAAAAACGTACCAGGGAGATCGCATCGTCGAATTTGTGTCCCTGGGTGATATCTTCGAAGGTGAGCCGATATTGCCCCTTGATCCGCCGCCCTTCCCGGATGCCCAGGTGGGAGGAGATCAGGAGGATGTCCAGCTTTTCAAATCCGGGGAGCTTTCGCATGGCGTCGGCAACCTCGGTGCATTCGATGCGCCCGTCCCGGGTGGCCTGGGAAAGAGCCAGGGGATCGTCGGGGGGAACGTCATATTGGTAATTCACCGAAAGTACCCAGCAACCGTCGATGGCGGAACGGATCAAAAAGATCTCGTTTGCCGAAACGTGGATCCCCGCTTCCTCGAAAACTTGCTTCAATTTGGCCTTGTCGGCGTTGTTTTCGGTTTGTGGGAAATCCTCCGGCAACCCGGTGACCAGCATATTCATGCTGGCGGGCTGGGGGGAGCCGGTAGTCGGGTGGCCGAATTCGTATTCGCACCCCGCAAGGGCGGCAAGCTGACCGTTTCCGGTGGCATCCACGTAGGTATGGGCCTTGAAACAGAGATTGCCCCCTTCGGTGGTCACCAGCAGGGCGGTGATGCGCTCCTCCGAAAGTTCTGCAAAGCTTGCAAGGCTGTGATAATACACCTCCACCTGCAAATCCCGGAGGGTCTTATCCAAAAAGCTTTTCAAATATTCGGTTTCGATCATGGTGCCGGGAATTTTGCTGCCCGTTTCGTCGTAGCGGGCACCCCGCCGGGCCCGGGTATGGCCGCCGGAATTCAGGTGGTCAAAAATTTCTGCCACAAAGCCCCCCTTGTCCTGGCAATCCAGGAGTTGGGGAACAAAGCCCTTGGTAATGTCGCCTCCAAGCTCGCCGCCGGACTCCACCAGGGCAACCCTTGCGCCCTGGCGTGCGGCACTCACCGCCGCGGCAACCCCGGCAAGACCGCCGCCGGAAATGACCACGTCGTATTGAATGATGGTTGCGGGGAGGAAAAAGTTATGTTTCATGGTGACTCTTTATATATATTCCAAAAAGATTATCGGTTGGCAAGCATCATGCGGGCGGGATTATCCACCATAATTTGCGCTCCAAGAGAAGCAGGCAGGCGGGGGAGGATGGAATCAAAGCAATAGGCAAAGCGGGGCTTTTCATGGATAACAGGCTGGGATTCGAAACCGTTGAAAAACAGAGCGTCATGGGACAGAAGGATCCGGTCAGCAAAACCCGAGCCGGCAAGGGTTTTGATCTTTTGGGCGGTGCGGGAGAGATATTCTTCGGTGGGATTGTCGTACAGACGGTCAAACCCGATGAAGCAACCGTAGCTTGCGATCCGACTGACGTAATCCAGGTCATCGGTATCGCTCAAATGACCCACCGTGACGGCACGGGGATCAACTCCCGCTTCCAACAAAAGCTCAAGAGCAGGCAACCCGTTTCGATTGCGGGCATTGGTGTGCATGACGATGGGAAGACCGGAATCAAGATGAGCCATGGCGGTGGCTTGCAGCAGCTTTTTGGAAAAGTCGCTGATTTCGGGATCTTCCACAGCGCATTTGATGATGCCAATCGGATGGGATGCAATATCCTGCTCCATACATCTGGCAATGGTTGCAGCATTGGTGTTGTAAAGTATGGGTTCCTGGGTGTAGTAGAAGCCGGTGGAACCGATGATATTGACTTCGGAGGCGTAGGAGACCTCTTTGAGCAGTTCCAGGTCCCGCCCGATATTCGGGGGTGTACAGTCCATGAAGGTATTCAGATGATGGCTCGACTTCAACTCGCGCAGATAGCGTACCGAGGCGGAAATCAGAGCCTCTTTGTCCAGATAGTGGTTGCCGGACATTTGAAAGAGCGGTTCGCTGTAGCAGCAGATATGCTCGTGGACCAGGGTACGTCCAAGCTGACCGCAGGAAATGTCACCCAATACGGTTCGGATCATAATGTATTCCTCCTTATGTAGATGGATCAAAGGTTGGGGATGAGGCGAAGGAAGATATAACTGCGTTCTCTGGGGAAGGTGGCCTGCAGACCGAACGGGGTGGGGGAAACCCCGGCATCGCCGGTGGCGTCCAGCACCTCAATGGAATAGGACCTGCCTTCCAACTGGGGAATGGCAAAGTGGAAATCGGTAGGTTCGGTCATTTCCCGGAACAGCAGGGCGTAACTTTCCACATCGCCGCCGTCGGCAAAAAATCCGGTAAAGGCGAAGCCGCTGGGTTCTTCGCCAATGGGAGTCACGTCGGCCTTGTAAAGGGCATCCCGGTGGGCACGCCACACCGAAACGATGCGCTGAAGGGGCGGGATATCCCTGGGGTCCAGCTCGCTCAGCTCCATCCAAACCAGGGGATTGGACATCATGACGGTGGCGAAAAGGTAGTCCATGTCGTAGTGCATGGGAGCCAGGGGGTCATCCCCGTATTTTTCGGGGTTTCGGCGGCTGTTCAGAAATTCAAACTGCACCTGTCTGGTGGGCAGGAGCTTGGCAAGCAACCACAGATTCCGCAATGTGGCGTGGGGGTAGTAGTTCACGAAATCGGTGTAGCGGTTTTCCACAAAAAGGGTTCCGTGCTGTCGGTGGTACAGGAAGCCGAAGCGGCGCCCGGCGGTGACGTCCATTTGGAACATCATGTCCCCCTTGCTACGGCGGGTCAACTCGTCCAGCAGGGCCTTCATGCGACCTTCCGCCTTTTTGGTATCCAGGCGGATGCCGTCCAGCTTGAAGTAACGGATGCCGTATTTTGTGTAAAAGTCGAAGATGGTGTCGGCGTCCCGCCTCCAATTGGCAAATTCATCCTCCGAATCGGGGGAGAACCAAAGGCCAACCTCCACCCCCTGGGCTCTGCCGTAGTTGCAGACCTTGGTAAAGCCATTCGGGAATTTTTTGGGGCTGACCGACCAGTATTCCGGGTCGGCGGTATAGTACCCCTCCCACACGTGGTTCAAAAAGCCCGATTTGGTATCCACCGTGCCCTTGGACCAGCCGTCGTCGATCTGGACGAAATCGAAGCCGATCAGACGGGCCGCATCGATCTCCTTTTGGATAAAGGCATCGCAAAGCTTGGTGTCGCCGCTGCGGTCGCCCCAGGTGTTTTCCATGGCAAACAGAGTACCCTTGCCCCGGTTGGTGGCACGGAGCAGGTCCCGGTGGGCCTTCAGCAGATTCTTGCCCACACCGATGGTGGAGGAATAGAGGGGCAGTTCCCCGGCGGGGAGATCCCGATAGTCCACCCCGGTGCCGCAAAGGTAGAAGTGGTCACCCTCCACCCGCAGGTCGGGAACAACCTGGGCAAGATGGGATTGGCAAACCGGAGCGTTTTTCACCAGCAGGAGCTCGGTTCCGTCCAGCGGGTTTGTCACGTGAAACACCTGACCCCATTCGTCATGCTTGCCCACGTGGTAGAGGGAAAAGGTGCAGGAGCGTACCGGCTGAC
>JAFYNU010000341.1 GCA_017547975.1 Clostridia bacterium | reverse complement strand
GCTCGGCACAATCCCGAAGCCGTTCCCGAATCTCCGAGGGTACTTCTTCGCTCTGCTTATACTTCAGCCGATGCTCCAGGCTGGCCCAAAAGTCCATGGCAATGGACCGAATTTGAATTTCCACCGGAACCTTTCGCTTCCCTGTTGACAGGAATACCGGAACCTCCACCACCAGATGCAGACTGCGATAGCCGCTTTCTTTAGGGGTGCTTACGTAATCTCTCCGAACGATCAGTTTCACGTCGTCCTGTCCCAAAAGCTGGGATGCCACCCGCTCTACGTCATCCAGGTATTGCACAATGACGCGCACCCCGGCAACGTCGTAAAGCTCACTTCGCATGGATTCTATGTTCACCGGAGCGCCCCTTCGGATCAGCTTTTGGATAATGCTTTGGGGGGATTTCAAGCGGGATTCGATATGATGAATGGGATTGTGGTCGTGATATACCCGAAACTCCTCGTCCAATATTTCCAATTTGGTTCTGATTTCCCGGATCCCCGCCTGATACACCTGCATATCGGTAAGAAATTCTGCGGCATACTCCTTGAATCCGGTCTTTTCCAGAAGGGACAGCTGTTCCCCGGTATAATGCTTCTTTTGTTTTTCTTTCATTTCTGTCATAACCTTTCTCTCCCTCCCACCCTCTATTTTACCCTCTTTCTCCCCGTTTGTCAAAAGGAATTTGTGGCTCTTGTACCTTGTAAAAATCGGCGATTTATGGTATCATGGTAGAAGATATTACAATGCGCGAAAGGAATCAATTTATGAAAGCTATTATTTGTGTTACCGGTCGTGACTCTGTAGGGATTATTGCCTCGGTCAGTGCCCTTTGCGCCAAATACGGTGCCAATATCATTGACATCAACCAGAGCGTTATGGAAGAATATTTCACCATGGTGATGATGGTGGAAATCGACAAGCTCTCCGTCCCCTTCGCCGATTTCTCCGCCGCCATGAAGGCCCACGGCCAGGAAAAGAGCCTGGATATTCACACCATGCACGAAGATATTTTCAACTCCATGCACCGCATTTGAGTGAGGACTTGCTATGTTGAATATTTCCGACATTATCGAAACTGTCAATATGATCCGGGACGAAAACCTGGACATCCGCACCATCACCATGGGTATTTCGCTTTACGATTGCGTCAGCGAAGACCCCGACCGGTTTGCCGACAAAATCTACGACAAGATCACCCGCTGTGCCTCCCGTCTGGTTCCATGCGGCGAAGAATTGGAACAGCTCTACGGCATTCCTATTATCAACAAGCGGGTATCGGTAACCCCCATTTCGCTGGTTGGCGGTGCCTTCTCCCCGGATGGATATTTGAAAGCCGCCCGTGCCATGGACCGGGCCGCCCGGGAGGTTGGTATCAACTTCATCGGCGGCTATGGTGCTCTGGTCCACAAAGGAAGCACCAAGGGGGCTGATGCCCTGATTGCTTCCCTGCCCGAAGCCCTTTCCACCACCGAGCTGGTATGCTCTTCGGTCAACGTGGCCACCACCAAGGCCGGCATCAATATGGATGCGGTTGCCCAAATGGGCAAGATCATCAAAGAAACCGCCTGGCTGACCCGGGATCGGGACAGCATTGGCTGTGCCAAATTCGTCGTATTCACCAACGTCCCCCAGGATAACCCCTTCATGGCCGGGGCATTCCACGGCGTTGGCGAACCTGAAACCGTCATCAACGTGGGCGTTTCGGGTCCCGGTGTAGTGGCCAGCGCCATCAACCGGGCAGGCAACTGCAATTTCAGCGACCTTGCCGATATTATCAAAACCACCGCCTTCAAGATTACCCGCATGGGTCAGCTCATCGCCAAGGAGGCATCCCGTATGCTGGACACCCCCTATGGTATCGTGGACCTTTCCCTTGCCCCCACCCCTGCCCAGGGTGACTCGGTAGCCCGTATT
>JAFYNU010000340.1 GCA_017547975.1 Clostridia bacterium | reverse complement strand
GGTTTCGATTTCAGGTCGGTTACTGATGAGGATATTCAAATCGTTGAAGATCTGATCAATAACCGTCCCAGGAAGTGTCTTGGCTGGAAAACTCCAGTTGAAATTTTGGCTGATTCTGTTGCACTTGATTGACATTCTGCCATATACAGGGCGTGAGTTTCAAAAAAGGCGGGATCGTAACGCTCGGAAAGAGGAATTTCCTGATCGGCTTCCCATTTCTTGTTGTGCCGAACTTCATCTACCTTTTGGGGGAAGGGATATAGGGCGGAATTGGCATGGTTAAAGAGATGATTGTTTAGTTCTTCCCAGGTACGAATGAGGGCATCACCTTCTGCCAGAAAGTCTTTGTAGGAGACATCGTATCCTCCGGTGTAGGGCCAATAGGTGACCGCTTCAAATGGGATCTCTTTTTTACCTGTATATTCCCAATAGGGCATCAGGCTTGCCAGGGCATCTTCGGTGGATTCCAGAATGCTTTCCCGGGTAGCCTGAGAGAAAAACAGAGAGGTTTCGTTGGGGCGGGAAACACCAAGAATATAGCTTTCTCCCACCTCCACCATGTCTCGCCGGAGCATAAGTTTGGGAGTGCCGCCCACCGCCATCAGGCCGGTGGTGTCCTTGTAAAGGGCTTCGATTTTGCATTGGTAGCGGGCTCCTACATGTACCAGGGCTTCCTCTTCCAGGGAAAGGATGGTGACCTTGGCGATCACCTCCGATTCTGCCACCATTTCTGCGGCGGCAGTTTCGTAGGTGGGAATCTCCGGGGCGTCCCCCTTACGTTCCAGAACGTAGCTTCGCAGGTCGTTTCCTTCAGGAAGGGTGATGGGCTCTCCGTTCAGGGTGAAGGTACCGCTTCCTTCGTGCAGGAACAGATCGTTTGTAACCTGATAACGGGGATGATCGTAGAAGGGGGAATCCTCCCGTTGGGTCACGAGAAGATACCGCTCCCCAAGTTGGTAGGGAGAGGCGGGAATTTGGCCGGCCTCGTCAAGGGCTTGGTAAAGGAAGACATTCATATAATCCACCTTGCCCCAAAGGGGTTCGATTACGATGAAACAGTGCTCCGCATAGGTTTCGTGGGATATGGTTTCGGTATAGCTTCCCACGAAAATGGAATTGGAATGGTCAAGAATCGCATCAAAGGAAAGGGATTCGGTTTCTTCCTCGGATTCCACCGTTTCGGTTTCGGATAGAGTGTCGGACCCGGAACAGGACGTCAGGGAAAGAAACAGGAACAAAAAAGTAATCCAAAACTGAAAAATACGACGGTATTTCATGCGGATACCTCCTTATTTCAGCATTATATCAAAAATATCGAAGAATTGCAATATGGCGGGAACGATGGAAAGGATACATCCCTTCCCTGGGATGCCCGTCCATGGACGTTCATAGTAGGGGACGATGCCCACATCGTCCCGCAAAGCTGCGGATTGCACAAACCTTCCGGGCGGATGTGGGCATCCGCCCCTACACAGAACTGTATTTTTACACCAAAGCCCCAAACAAAAAGCCCGTGAAGCTTATCTTCACGGGCATATTCGTTACAATCTGCGGGCGGCTTCCAGAGCCACCAGGAGGATACGGTCCCGGAGCCCCTGGGGCATATTTCCCAGGATGCGCTTATCCCAGGCTTCGCCATCCAGG
>JAFYNU010000339.1 GCA_017547975.1 Clostridia bacterium | reverse complement strand
GGTCCGGGGGGAGTTTCGGCAACCTCCCCTCCCCCGCGCCGCAGGCGGCCCGGAGCGGGCGATTCGTGAATCGCCCCTACGTGATCGCTCCGCAAATGCGGATCGATCGCATATGAGGGCCGTCGAGGGCTGGCCGGTTGTCCCCTTCGGGGACGACCCCGTCGTTGCTTACGCAACGCCACCCCTACGGTGTGAAAACCTCCATCTATAAAAAAATACGCGCCGTTTTCACGGCGCGCACCAATATTGTCCATTTTCAATTGTCCATTGTCCATTGAAATCCATTGTCAATGCACCGACATGGTAGATGCCATCTCCTTGGTGATCTCGTTGGGCAATTCTCCGCCATCCTCCACGAAGGCCTTGCTTTCGAGGATCAAGTCGTGGGTGATCACCTGCCGCAGATCCACGGTGGGCCCGCCCATGTGGGGGATCATCATCACGTTGGGCAGGTCGAAGAGCTTGTTATCCGTCGGCACCGGTTCCTCCTCGAAGACATCCAGGAAGGCCCGGAAACGCCCGGTTTCCAGCTCCTCCACCAGGGCGGCCTGGTCGATGACAGCCCCCCGTGAGGTATTTACCAAAAGGGCTCCCGGCTTGATTTTGGAAAGCAGTTCCCGGCCCACCATGTGGTAGGTGGCGGAGATCAGGGGGGTGTGCAGGGTGATGATATCGCATTCGGCAAAAATCGCCTCCAGGCTTACCTGGGTCAGCCCCCAGGCCTTCACGTCGGCCTCCGGCAGGGGCTTGATATCGTAAACCCGCACGTCGGTGCGGAAGGCCGACAGGATCCGGGCCATGTGGCGACCGATGGCACCATAGCTGACGATGCCGATCTTCTTCCCCGCCAGACCCTGGTTGGTGTCGGCGTCACTGCGCCACACCCGCTGGGTCTTGGTGCGGTGGGTGTAGTAGGGAATGTCCCGCAGGGCGGAAAGCATGTAGCCCAGGGTTCCCTCCGCCACCGATTCGGCGAAGTAGCGGTTGCCCGAAATCACCTTCACCCCCGCATCCCAGACGCAGGGATCGTCAAAGGCCGAAACCGAACCGCAAAGGTGGGTGTGAAGCTTCAGCTTTTTGGCGGCGGAAAGCACCTCGGCATCCAGCTTTTGGGAGCCCCAACCGGTAACATACACGTCGCAATCGGCGATTTTTTCCATGACTTCGGCCTTGGAAAGCTGGGTTTCCCCCTCATTCCAGACCATTTCCCCCAGACTTTCCGCCAGGGCGATGTTTTCCGGGGTAAAAAAGGTATCAAATACCGGGTTACGCGGCAGATTGATCAGCGCCTTCATACAAAATCCCTCTTATTTGATATATTCGAATTCCAGGTCGTAGATGGCCACGATGTCCCCCTCTTCCACGCCCCGTTCCTCCAGGGCATCGAAGACCCCCGCCTTGCGCAGGATGGTCTGCATGTGGGTAAGGGATTCGTAGTCCCCGAAGTTTGTGGAGTTGACCAGATGCTCCAGCCACGCCCCCTCCACGATGTAGTCCCCGTGGTCGTTGCGCTTGATGGTGAAGGCACGCTCGGTGGGATCGGGCAGGGGTTCGGCAGGGATTTCCTCCGGCTCGTAAACCGTCACCGGGGGCAGGGTGCGAAGCAGCTCCCAGGTAGCACCCATGAGTTCCTTTACCCCCTCGCCGGTGGCGGCGGAAATGGGGTAAATGGGGAAGCCGTGCTCTTCGCAAAGCTTTTGGAGCTCCTCCAGGCCGTCGGAACCGATATCGCTCTTGTTGGCCACCACGATCTGGGGCCGAGTGGCCAGGGTGGAGTAATTCCGGAGCTCCAGCATGACCTTTTCAAAGTCCTCTGCCGGGTTGCGGCCTTCGGAGCCAGAAACGTCGATCACGTGAAGAAGCAGGCGGCAACGGTCGATGTGCCGCAGGAATTCAAAGCCCAGGCCGGCGCCCTCGCTGGCCCCTTCGATGATACCGGGGATATCGGCGGCCACAAAGCTGCTGCCTTCCCCCATGTAAACCACACCCAGATTGGGCACCAGGGTGGTGAAGTGGTAGTTTGCAATCTTGGGCCGGGCGGCGGAGATCATGGAAAGCAGGGTGGATTTGCCCACGTTGGGGAAGCCCACCAAGCCCACGTCGGCCAGAAGCTTCAGCTCCAGGCGAATATCAAACTCCTCCCCGGGCAGGCCCGCCTTGGCAAAGCGGGGGGTCTGGCGGGTGGGGGTGGCGAAATGCTGGTTGCCCCAGCCGCCCTTGCCGCCCTTGGCGGCGATAAAGGGGGTGTCATCCGACAAATCCTTGATGATGTAGCCGTTTTCAGCCGAGCGGATCAGGGTTCCCCGGGGCACCCGGATCACCAGATCCTGGCCTTTTTTGCCGCTGCAGCGCTTGCCGGCGCCGTTCTGGCCGTTCTCGGCGGCGTATTTTTTCTTGTAACGGAAGTCCATCAGGGTAGCCAGGTTGTCGTCGGCCACGAAGACGATGTTGCCGCCCCGTCCGCCGTCGCCCCCGTCAGGGCCGCCGCTGGGCAGGTATTTTTCCCGGTGGAAGGCGATGGCGCCGTCGCCGCCCCGCCCTGCCTTGATGTGAATTCTCGCTGAATCGATAAACATTGAAACACCTCCTGGTGTAGTTTGTGTTGTTTTCTATGATTATCCCCCAAAAAGGGGAGTATTTTACAAAAATTGATGCAGGATAGGCATGCAATTCCAAACTCTATCCGTAGGGATGACCATTGGTCATCCGGAACCTTCCGGTACGCACATACTTCCTCTTCACGCACACGCCCGGTTCCCTCTGCATACCGCAACCTTTCGGATGGGCAATGCCCATCCCTACAAGGGACAAATCCAGCACGCACTATGCCCGTTACATTCCCTCGTTATAAAACCGGTCCTCTTTCCATTTCCACGGGTTTTCTTCAATATATTGCCATATCTCGTCATAATCCTGCTGGTTCCGTACCACATGATCGTAGAAACGGGGCTGCCATACAGAAAAACCGATCTTTTTGGTAATTATTCCCTTTAATTGCTGAACCATTCTAGAAATCGTAGGTTCCGATTGGGCTTTTCCCTGTTCACCGGCATGGATCAGGATCAATAGATGCACATGATTGGGCATCACTACGTATTTTTCCAGGGTTATGGTCGGATAATGTACCGGCATTTCACAAATTGCCGCCTCTGCGATTTTCCCATCATGCGACAGGGGAATCGTTTCGAACGTCGCTTCATTTACGAAATTCCAAAAAAGATTTTTCTTTTTGTCGGTGCAAATTGTGATGAAATAGGCGTTTGGTTGGCTGTAATCGTACCCTTTCAACCGAATCTCTTTTCTGACCGGAAATGGTTTTTCCATTCCGCACCTCCCCGCATATTTGCACACAATCTTCGTAGGGATGACCATTGGTCATCCGGAACCTTCCGGCACGCAAATACTTCCTCCGCACGCACACACCCGGTTCCCTCTGCATACCGCAACCTTTTCGGATGGGCAATGCCCATCCCTACATTGTAATCCCCCGCCCAAACAACAAAAAACGGGACGGATATCCGTCCCGTTTTCTACTCCATTTAGGCTTCGTAGACAGAGACCTTCTTGCGGTCCTTGCCCATGCGCTCGAAATGAACCTTACCGGCGGTGAGAGCGAAGAGGGTATCATCGCTGCCAATACCGACATTGGTGCCGGGATGGATCTTGGTGCCTCTCTGTCTCACGAGGATGTTGCCGGCCTTAACGGTCTGTCCGTCGGCGCGCTTCACGCCCAGGCGCTTAGCTTCGCTGTCACGGCCGTTCTTGGTGGAACCAACGCCCTTCTTGTGAGCGAAAAACTGCAAACCAATTTTAAGCATGGTAGTTTCCTCCTTCAATTACTTGCGTACCGCGACGCCGATTCCGTCGGGGCACTCCAGGGACAATTCCTTGAGATAACGCTGCAGAGCCAAAAGCGCCTTGCCGGCACATTTCGGGGCCTGATCGGGAAGCCGCAGGGTGATGGTCGCTGTGGAGGGATCCACCGTAACCTCTGCCCCAACCTGCAGGGTATCGTTGATGAGGGTTTCGGTCAGGCGCACCGCACTGGTAACCGCCGCACACACGATATCCTCTCCTGCGGGAGCGGTACCGCTGTGGCCCGAAACCTTGAAGCCTTTGGGGGGCTTGCCCCCGAAAAACTCCGCTTGGATCATTACTTCACGATCGAGAGAACTTCGATCTTGGCGTAGGGCTGACGATGGCCCTGGCGATTGCGGTAGTTCTTCTTGGCCTTGAACTTGAAGACGGTGATCTTCTTGGACTTACCAAGCTTAACAACGCGGGCAGTTACCTTAGCGCCTTCCACGTAGGGAGCGCCAACGGTGGTGCCGGCTTCGTCACCAAGGACGAGAACCTTATCGAAAGCGATTTCGGCGCCGATTTCGGCATCCATCTTTTCCAGGAAAAGAACTTCGCCTTCGCAAGCCTTATACTGCTTGCCGCCTGCTTCAAAGATTGCGTACACTGTTTTCACCTCATTCGTATTTTGAGTCACGCTGTTGCAGGCGGGGCATTTCTGCCCACT
>JAFYNU010000338.1 GCA_017547975.1 Clostridia bacterium | reverse complement strand
TCGGGGCGGGACACGACGTCCAGCTTGGCTTCTTCGTAAGCGGCTTCCAGGGCGGCGGGATAGGTAGCTTCGATGGCGTCTTCGTAGAAAACGTCCTTGCCGTAGATCTTTTCGATCATCTGGCGGGGGGCCTTGCCCTTGCGGAAGCCCTTAATCTGGATCTTACCGACGTTCTTGCGGTAAGCGGCCTGTACGGCGGCTTCAAAGGTTTCCTTATCTACGCTGATTTCCAGCATAGCCATGCTTTTTTCGAGTTTTTCAACGTTCTTCAGGCTCATGGTGTTTTTTCTTACCTTTCTATATTCATTAGCAATATCACGTGCATTGCCAAATTGAGGCAATCTCCGAAGAGATATTATATCACAACTTTCGAATAAAATCTACTGTTATTTTCGCAATCTTCCATTAAATTTCGATTTTCATCGGCCGGAACCCCAGATAATCTGCACTAGCCAGCCGATAAGTAATTCCCCGGAGGTTGGTTTCCCCCCGTACACCCCGCAAAGCGGCCCCATGCAGATGGCCGTAATAGCAGGATTTTACCTGGTATCGTTCCATCAGGTCGGTAACCTGACTGGACCCGCCCCCAAGACCGAAGGGAGGATAATGGAGAAACGCGATACGGGGAATATCCGGCGGAGCACACTTCAGAGAGCTTTCCAACCGTCCAAGCTCCCGGTTATAAATCTTGTCCTCCCCCTTATCCTCGTAAAACCAGCCCCGGGTTCCGCAGAGGGCAACCTTTTTGCCGTCCTCTTCGTATTCCACGGCACTGTTGAAAATGAAGCTCATACTGTCGGCTCCGATTTCCTCCAGATAGGCATTCATTTTCTTCACGGTGGTCCAGTAATAATCGTGATTGCCCTTGATGATATACTTTTTCCCCGGCAGGTTATGGATAAAAAGGAAGTCCTCCCGGCATTCGGCAAGCGACATCCCCCAGGAAATGTCACCCAAAACCACCACCACGTCGTCAGGTCCCACGGTTTGGTGCCACTGATCCAGAATTTTTTCCATATAATTCTGCCAGGCTCCCCCAAACACGTCCATGGGTTTTTTCGCACTCAATGAAAGATGCAGATCCCCCATCGTGAACAACGCCATATCCCATTCCTTCCTTTCGACGGTAAATTTTGGATTTTGTTCCCGGAATATTCCGACCTGCCTCCGGTCAAACTAACCTTGCCCAAAAGGCAGCAACAATTTTGGATTTCAAAAAGGAGACTCACCATGAGTAACGACAAGTGCAATACCGTCAACCACGGTGTCACCTGCAGTGTATGTTCCTGCGTACACCATTGCGGCGAAAACAGCTGTAACGCTTCGGTCATCAACGTCCGGGACGAAAAGGTCCCCGGCAAGAGCGAAACCTGCTGTTCCACCTACAAGGCAAAATAACCGGATGGGAAGGGGCTTATGCCCCTTCCTCTTTTTTTATTGCTCAACACCCAGCATTTGAAGCACCGGGGGACGCATGGCATCCTTTTCCACGGTGCCTGCAAAGCGGATTTCCCGCTTATCCAGTCCCACCAGAGGTGCCGGGGCTTCCACGCCGGTCTTGGCGGCCAGTTCATCAATCAGCTGGGGCGTGCTTTCCCGTTCCACACCATCCAGGGCGAAGAGCACCGAAGAGGCGAACTTAAAGGGGCTTGCGGTGGAGGCCACGATGGTCTTTTTCCGGTTGCCTTCCTTCTGCCGCTTGGCATCCAGGAGGCTCAGTGCCACGGCGGTGTGGGTATCGGAGAGGTAGCCGTTTCCCTCGAAGTAACGGCGGATGATTTCGTAACCCGCTTCTTCGGAAGCCCAACCGCCTTCAAAATCGGCCTGCAGAGCGGCGAGCATACCCTCGTCCAGCTCGTAGATACCCGCAGAATTGAGCTTTTGCATCTTTTCGGCGGTGTCGGCGCTGTTGCCCCCCGCCAGGAACCACAGAAGCCGTTCCACGTTGGAGGAAATCAGAATATCCATGGAGGGAGAGGAGGTGGTGTGGAATTCCCGGTTCTTGTTGTAAACGCCGGTTTCGATGAATTCTGCCAGGACGTTGTTTTTGTTGCTGGCGCAAATCAGCCGATCCACCGGCAGGCCCATCTTCTTGGCAATCAGGCAGGCCAGGATGTTGCCGAAGTTCCCGGTGGGAACCGCAACGTCCACCCCTTCGCCGTAGGTGATCCAGCCTTCCTTGACAGCATCCAGGTAGGCCGAAACGTAATACACCACCTGGGGAACCAGCCGGCCCCAGTTGATGGAGTTGGCGCTGGAAAGGCGAACGTGGTTTTCCTTCAGGAGGGCGGCAAAATCCGCATCGGCAAAGATCTTCTTCACCCCGGTCTGGGCATCGTCAAAATTGCCGTAAACCGCCGAAACCCCCACGTTCTGCCCCTTTTGGGTGATCATCTGGAGCTTTTGGGCGGTGCTGACCCCGTCGGCGGGATAATATACGAAAATGGAGGTACCGGGCACGTCGGCAAAGCCCTCCAGGGCGGCCTTACCGGTATCCCCGGAGGTGGCCACCAGGATGCAGATGTTTTCGGTTTCGTTGTTCTTTTTGGCGCTGGCGGTCATCAGGTAGGGCAGGATCTGCAGCGCCATATCCTTGAAGGCGCAGGTGGGCCCGTGGAAAAGCTCCAGAATATAGGTGTCCTCCTCCACCTTCACCAGGGGAGCGGCGCCGCCGGGGAACTTTTCCGCCGAATAGGCGGCGGCGGTGTAGGACATCAATTCCTCACGGGTGAAATCGGTCAGAAAAAGACCCAGGATCTCCGCCGCCCGCTGGGCATAGCTCATGGGCAGAAGCTTTTGGAAATCCTCCGCCGAAAGAGCGGGGATGGATTCGGGTACGTATAAGCCTCCATTGGGGGCAATACCGCGCAGAATGGCCAGGGAGGGCGAAACCGCCTCTCCGCCGCGGGTGCTGACATACTTCATACTATTTATCCTTTCTTTCCTTCCAGGAAGAACCGGAAGGCGTTTTCGTAGCAAATTTGTTCGGTTTCCGCCGGCGTAAAGCCCCCGTTTATCAGGGCTTCCCTCAAGGCGGGCAGGCTTTCCACCCCGGTGATGCCATGGGGCATACCGGCACCGTCGAAGTCACTGCCAATGGCAAGGGTTTCCACCCCCGCAAGGCCGGCAATGTGTTTGGCGTGGGCGACAACGTCGTCGATCGAAGCCGCCGAGAGATCGGGATTCAGAAATGCCTTGTAGAAGTTCAGTCCAATGAGTCCGCCCCGCTTGCCGATCCCCACGATCAGCTCGTCCGGCAGGTTTCGGCCGACAGGACAAAGGCTCCGGGCGTTGGAGTGGGAGGCCACGGTTTTTGCCCCGGTCCCAAGCACGTCCCAGGTACCCTTGTCGTGGAGGTGGGAAACGTCCACCGCAATATCGTGTTCCATGCAGATTCTCACGTATTCGAACCCCTTGGGGGTCAGGCCGTTTTCGTCGTAAAGGGGGTTGGGATTGTTCCAGGTGATGCCCGACATGATCAAATTGTGTTCCCTTACGGCATACAGGAGCTTTTCCGGGTCACACCCCAGCATTTCAGCCCCCTCCACCGCAAGGCACATGGGCATCAGTCCCTTGTCTTTGGCATCGGCATATTCGGCGGCGTTTTTTACAAAGGCCACCCGCCCCTTGCACTCCCCAAGCAGGTTTTCCATGAGGGCATCGTAGCGGCCCGTCATGTCGGTGTAGCGGCTGTCGGAAAAGAGGGTCAGGAAGGCAGTATATTCAAAATGCTTCCCCGCACGGGTTAGATCCACGTGCAGGTCGTTTTGGAGAAGACTTTTCTTCTCGTCATAAATCACCGATGCGGTATCGGTATGCAGGTCAAAAAAACGCATGGTTTATTCTCCAGTCAGCCAGAAGGCGTTTTCGTAAATTTCCAGCTTGATATCCTTTTGGGGGCTTTCCATCCCCAGGGGGGCGTAGATCTCCACCACGTCAAACCGAACCTCCGGCATGGGCTTGCGATCAGCAAGCCACAGAAGGGCGGTTTTCATGATTTTTTCCTGCTTATCCCTGGTGACGAATTCCCGGGCGGCGGCAAAGCGGGCATTTTTCCGAAGCTTGACTTCGGAAAACACCACCAGCGTCCCCTTTCCCAGGATCAAATCAATCTCCCCAAATCGGCTGTGGTAGTTGGCATCCAGGAGCTTAAAGCCCTTCTTTCTGTAGGCGGAGGCCGCCAGTTCCTCCCCCCAGCGTCCCAAAAGCTTCCGTTCCATCGGTCAATGCATTTTCCGCAGGAAGGAGGGACGGTGGATCTCGCTGGGACCCAGAGCCCGCAACGCTTCGTAATGGGCTTTGGTGGGATATCCCTTATGTACCTCGAAGCCGTAACCGGGATAGGTTTTGGCATATTCCAGCATGAGCCGGTCCCGGGACACCTTGGCAAGCACCGATGCCGCCGCAATCGACAGGGAAAGGGCATCCCCCTTCACAATGGTGCGGTCGGGCACCGGAAAGCCGTCGCTTCGGTTTCCATCCACCAGCACAAAATCGGCGGCGGGGTTCAGGGCTTCCACCGCCCGGCGCATGGCGTTTTGGGATGCGTGGAGGATGTTATATTCTTCAATCTCCTCCACCGGGGCAAATTCGATGGCATAAGCCAGAGCTTTTTCCTGAATCACGGGGAACAGGGCTTCCCGCTTTTTTTCGGTAAGCTTTTTGGAATCGGTCAGACCCGGAATCTCCACCCCAAAGGGCAGAATCACCGCCGCGGCGCAAACCGGCCCCGCCAGGGGGCCCCGGCCTGCCTCATCGGTACCGGCGATCCATCGATATCCCTGCTCCATGGCTTCCTTTTCGTATTTCCAAAGGTCCAGAATTTCACTCATGGGATGCCTCCGGCATTTCCAGGGTCACCCGGCCCAATTTCCCCGAACGGAATTCGTCCAAAAGGATCTTGGCGGCCCGTTCGGTATCCCCTTCCCCGCCGGAAATCAGGAAGCCTCGCTTTCTGGCGGCCAGTTCCAGGAGCTCGTAGCCGTTTTCCGCATCCCCCTTGCTCACCTTGTAACGGGCCTTCAGTCCCTCCGGCATCCGGTCGGCCAGGACCATGATCAGGTTGGCGGAAAGGGTTTCAATATCCATAATGTCATCCTTCAGGGCGCCGGTAAAGGCCAAAAGAAAGCCCTGACGGTCACTTTCGATTTTGGGCATGAGCATACCCGGGGTATCCAGCATGGAAATGTTGGTATCCAGGGCAATCAGGCTCAGGTTGCGGGTAACACCGGGACGGTCCTCGGTTTTGGCGGCCTTGCGTCCCGCAATGCGGTTGATGAAGGAGGATTTGCCCACGTTGGGAATGCCGTAAACCATCACCGTCAGCCGACGGCCGGTCTGGCCCTTTTCCTCCAACCGGGCAAGCTTATCCTTCAGGATCGCCCGGATGGCCGGCAGGAAACGGTTGGTACCATTGCCGCTTTTGGCGTCGGTGGTAATGACGGTGTAGCCCTGGGCCTCATAATGGCTTTTCCAGGCCGCCGTAGCGTTGGGGTCCGCCAGGTCAACCCGGTTGAGCACCAGGAGACGGGGCTTGCCCTTGACGATCTCATCAATCATGGCGTTGCGGCTGGCGCCTGGAATGCGGGCATCCACAATTTCGGCCACCGCATCCACCGAAGAAAGCTTTTCGATGATTTCCCGTTTGG
>JAFYNU010000024.1 GCA_017547975.1 Clostridia bacterium | reverse complement strand
TGTTTTCCATACCCGACTTTTTGGCGGGGGATTTTCGTGCTCTCCTGATCTTCGTGACCGCCCTGGCCTTTGGCGCCATTGGTTTTTCGGATGACCTGGTCAAGGTTACCAAAAAGCAGAACAAGGGGCTCACGGCTCTGCAAAAGCTGATCTTGCAGGTGGCGGTTTCGGTCATCTTTCTGGTACTCCTGCAGTTCATGGGCGGGATCGACGGAAATCTGCTCATTCCCTTCACTGGGGTAGAGATCAAGCTTCCCTGGATCCTCTATATGATCCTGGCGGCAATTTTCATCACCGGTACCAACAATGGTACCAACCTGACCGACGGCGTTGACGGATTGCTTGCGGGCACCACCCTGCCGATTATGGGCTTTTTCGCCCTGGCGGGTTGCTTTGCGCTTGCGGGCGGTCAGAATGCGGTTACCATTCCTTCGGCGGCCATGGCGGGCGGCCTGATCGGATTTTTGATCTTCAACTACCATCCTGCTAAGGTCTTCATGGGGGACACCGGTTCCCTTTTCATCGGCGGTATGGTAACCAGCGTGGCATTCGTGGCCCGGAATCCTTTGATCCTGATCCTGGTGGGTATCATCTATTACTGGACCACCCTTTCGGTTATGTTGCAGGTGGGTTACTTCAAGCTGACTCATGGCAAACGAATTTTCAAAATGGCTCCCTTCCATCATCATTTGGAAAAGAGCGGCTGGAACGAGTATAAACTTTTCTGGGTGTACACCCTGGTAACGGCAGTCCTTTGCGTCATCGGTTGGTTTGGTATTGCGTAAGGAGCCAATAAAGGAGAAGCCAATATGGCAAACAAGGTAGATCCAAAACGACATAAAACGCAGGTAGATCGGGAAGTGTCTCCGCACCATACCCAACGGTCCATGGGAGCAGAGCCGGCTCGGGATCCAAAGCGCCATGCAAAGCAAAAAGTCCCGTCGGGAAAGAAACGTGTGGTGGATATGGATCGTTTGATCGAGGCGAAAAATGCCGATTATGCCACTCGGACGGTGGACTATAACCCGGTGGATGCTACCTTTTTGATGCTGGTTATCATCCTGCTTCTGTTTGGCCTGGTTATGGTGTTTTCAGCAAGCTATGCCCAGAGCCTGGAGGATAATGGAAGTGCGTCCTATTATTTTACCCATCAGCTTGGGTTTGCAGCCTTTGGTTTGGTGGTAATGTTTGGTTTCGGGTACCTGGTAAACTACTATTACCTGAAGAAATGGACCGTTTTGTTTTATGGAATCTGCCTGGTCCTCCTTCTGGCGGTGGTGTTTTTCGGGGAAGAAACCAACAATGCGGTCCGATGGATTCGCATTGGTTCCATCCGTTTCCAACCATCGGAATTTGCAAAGATTGCGGTGATCTTCTACATGGCCCGCTGGTGCGAAAATCACCGGAACCGCATGAAAAACTTCGACACGGCGATTCTTGGATTCGGGATTGCGGTAGTCCCTGTGGTAGCGCTTCTTTTGATGCAGCCCCACGTATCATGTTCCCTTCTGATTGTGGCGACAGCCTTTATCATGCTATACGTTGGCGGCGGTGGCGGCAAGTGGTTTTGGCCGATTGTTGGCCTTGGCGGAATTGCCGTGGTTCTGTTTATATGTTTTGGGAACCAGATCCCGGTGGACTATATCGCAAACCGTTGGACCGCCTGGAAGAATCCTGCCATGTATCAGCAAGGAACCGGCTATCAAACCATGCAATCCCTTATGGCCCTTGGCTCCGGCGGACTTTTTGGCGTGGGACTTGGTAACTCCCGGCAAAAACAGCTTTTCCTGCCGGAATCTCACAACGACTATATTCTCTCCATTGTGGGGGAAGAGTTGGGCTTGTTTGGCATTCTGGTAATCCTTCTGCTCTTTGCGCTTTTGATTTGGCGGGGTGTGGTGATTGCCAGGAAAGCCCGGGATCGGTTTGGTTTTCTGCTTGTAATTGGAATTATGGCAAAGATTGCGTTACAGGTGCTTTTGAACCTGGCGGTTGTCACCAATGCCATCCCGGTTACCGGCATGGCGCTTCCCTTCTTTAGTTATGGCGGTACGGCGCTGGTGGCACAGCTTGCCGAAATCGGCGTCGTATTGAATATTTCCCGTCAGGCGCGGCCGGACGAAAACAACATCAAATAATAAAGGAATGATCAATCCATGAAAATGCTTGTATGCGGCGGCGGAACCGGCGGACATATCAATCCGGCCATTGCGGTTGCCGGGTTTGTGAAGTCCCGTCGGCCCGATGCGGAGATTGTATTTGCGGGGGCTTCCCGGGGGATGGAAGAAAAGTT
>JAFYNU010000337.1 GCA_017547975.1 Clostridia bacterium | reverse complement strand
CGGTAATACCGTTTGCGATCTTTGCGGCAACCGGCTTGATTTCCCCGGTAAGGGTTTCATATAGGGTTACCTTATATGCACCTTTCAGGCGAATCTTCACCTTTTGAGGGGTGGGAATATCGGGATTCTGGGGTTTTTTACCCTGGGCTACAAAGAGCCATTTTCCGGTATTGTCCTGACGCATGCGGTAGATGCGGTTTTCGGTCAGACTACCGTTTTCACCCCGGATTTCAATGTCACGTTCTGCGTCCAAAGCGGAAAGAATCGCCTTTTTATCAAAGGAAATGCATTCACTGATTTCTGCAAGCTTTTTGGCCCGGTCAGAGGGAATGGCATCCACAAGGGTAGGAATATCCCCGGCAAAAATCAGGCGTCCACCGGCTTTCCGGAAGGTTTCCAGGCGGTCAAGGGTGGTAGAGCGAATGGTTTCCATGGAAGGAACCACCACAACACTGTAACGCATTTCACCCACAGGAAGAGGTGCTTCCCCCACCTCGCACTGTCCGGGCAGGTTGGATTCACAAATATAATCGAAGTCAATGGTGCCGTAGAGCATCCACTCGATAAAGCTCTGGAAGTTTTCGTCCATACGGTTGCGTACCAGGCGGGTATGTTCACCCGGTCCCCAATGGAGCCAATAGCTTTCCACCGGGTGGATGACACCCACCTTCACCAGGGGTTTGCCCCGGGTCATGGCGGCGGCTACGCGGGCGAAGTGATCCTCTACGTAGGCGTATTTTTCAAACCAGGGAACCTGGTAGTTGATGGATGCGGGATAGTCGCGCTTGGCCTCCCCCTTCATGGATACCCATGCCAGGTGGGGCACACGGGTGGTAACGCCCAGAGCGGCCTGCCAGTCCCCCTGGGTTTTGTGTCCGCGGAAATCGAAATCCCAGTTGGTAACGCCGTAAAGCTCCGACAAAACACCGGGATTGCCGTACTGGTTGGCGGCAGATGCGGTTTGTTTCACGGTGGTGAATTCGTATGCATCGCAAAGCATATCCACCCCGGCAAGACCGAAGGAACGATAGGAACGCATGGCTTCACCCAGGGCGGCGGTTTGGCTTTCCAGGGTGGGTTCCGACATCATGTGCCCCGTGAGCATC
The DNA here is from genome assembly GCA_017547975.1 of Clostridia bacterium. Lineage (GTDB taxonomy): Bacteria > Bacillota > Clostridia > Oscillospirales > QAMX01 > RUG11797. The sequence goes on along the minus strand of JAFYNU010000337.1, from coordinate 890 downwards.
AGATGATTCTCCCGGCACCACTTGCCGCATCGGTCGGCAAAGGAAGCGGCAAAGCGTTCTGCAATGTGATCGTGATAATGATAACGAATGACCGAGGGGGCACTGGCGGGCAGATCCCAAATTACCTCCGGCAGAGCTTCCAGCAATTCTTCTCCGTAGGCCGTTCGGAAGGTATCGGGCAAGTCATCGGTCCAGGGCAGGGTAATGTCCTTTTTGTCGGTGGCAAAATCCAAAGACGTCTTATGGCTGAACTGGGGCTCGTCGGTAAAAATGGCCGGAATGGCTTTTCCGAACTCCTCCCCTACGTTCTTTTTGTAGGTTTCGTAGGTAACTTCAATAAAGCGGTCAATGGCTTTGGGATTGAGGGTATCCACGTAGGTTTGGTTGTTGTACCAGGGGTTTGGATTGGGGGTCTCCATGTAGGCATACCAGGCAGTTCCCTTGGCCTCTGCCGGATCGTCGATCTTTTCGTAGGAAGCCAGATAACCAGCTTCATCCAGCTGAATGTCGTAAATTGCCAAGAGCTTGCCGTTCCCGGTACGAACCGCCCGGGCGGTGGAATTTAATATCTCGCCCGCAGTCTCCATTTCCTCGTAGGACCAGGGGGTAAACATCAAATAGCGGGCGCGATATTCCGGGTCCTTGGTCACGTAACCACCCGCCGCACCGGAGGGCCAGCGGTCTTCATCGTAAAGCCAACCCAACATACCGTTTTCCTTAAACTTTTTCACACACCCTTTGATCAGGTCCATGTGTTCTTCGCTGAGATAGGTGGTAGCCATACCGGTACGCACGTGCATATGTGCCCCGCCAAATCCCATCTTTTGCATGACGTCGATCTGCCGGGTCAACTCCTCCAATTCCAGCTTGCAGTTCCATGCCCAGAAGGG
>JAFYNU010000336.1 GCA_017547975.1 Clostridia bacterium | reverse complement strand
TTATGTATTGCAAAAACTGCGGAACTCAAATTTCTGATGACACCAAATTTTGTCCAAAATGTGGTATCCCAATCGACGCCGCCATTCCTGTTCCATTAACTTCTCAACCTGCTCTACAGCGTCCCTCATACACAAAGCCAGTTACATCGAAAAAAACAATTGTTACTATCCTCATCTTTCTTGTTTTGCTTTTTTCTGCATCCACTGCTCTCATTATCCATTTCACCAATAACCGTACTGCCCCCGAAGCCCCTTCCCAAAATGTTCAAGTACAATATCAACCTGAGGAAACAACCCCTGTTATCACTCCAGAGTCTGTCCCAACGAGTTCATCTCCTATAGAGATCACGCCTGAACCAGAGGAAGAAAAACCCATTCCAGTTGCTTTAGTTGATCTCGATTGTACAAGCAAAGGATTAGGGGTTGAGGTAGGCTACGATTCAAACGATTTTGCGAAAGATGTAGATGGAAACACCTACTCATATGATGAAGTAATTTGTTTATTCTCTGGTTGGAAATCACACGTAAAGGAAGAAAAAAGCCGACTCATTAAATACTATGTCGGGAAAGATTATTCAATTCTATCTGGTGTGATTTATCGCCCATATATCACATTATCTTGTGATTCCACATGGGATACCGATGGTCGTGTAAAGATTTACGGCGATGGAGCCTTGATTTTTTCCGAATCAATTTCACAAGATGATTTTGAACCTATTTCATTTAGTACAGATATTTCTGGTATCCGTGAAATTGAAATTGAGCTTGAAGGATACTGGAAAGGCAGTAGTAATGGCGCTACCTTCTTTTATCCTAAACTTTGTATTGCCGAATTACAAGTTGTTAAAGACTAATAGTGAGATATCTATTTCTATAACTCATTTCACCAAGGAGAGCGCATCGCACTCTCCTTTTTTGTTTTGCTTTCTTCCCTCTTTCGTTTTATACTATTCCCGAAAGGCGGTGAGCGCAAATGATGCGGCTCCTTCGAGGTAACCTCCCGGTGCGGATTTCCATCCAACAAACCGATCCTGCTGGGATTCACGAGGTTTGTTGAGCAAGGAATACTGCACCTTTTAACCCCAATTCATCAAAAAGGAGTAGGTATCATGCATCAAAGCGAATTGATTGCCCTGTGGCGCGCCGAGGAAGAGGTGGCCCACGTTCACGGATGGGACTTTTCCCACATTGACGGGCGCTACGAGGAAGAGGATGACATCCCCTGGAGCTATCGGGAGGAAATTCTTGCCCGTTTGACCCCGGATATGCGTATTCTGGATATTGACACCGGCGGCGGGGAATTTCTCCGCTCCCTGGGTCACCCCAACGAAAACACCGCCGCCACCGAAGCCTTTCCCCCAAACGTGGCTCTGTGTAAAGCCGAGCTGTTACCCCTGGGGATCGACTTCCGGGAAGGGAACGGAACCGGTCCCCTCCCCTTTGGCGACGGAGAATTTGACCTTGTCATCAACCGGCACGGGGATTTCGATCCCCGGGAAATCCACCGGGTATTGAAACCCGGCGGACTCTTCATTACCCAACAGGTAGGGGCCGACAATGACCGGGAGCTGGTGAAGCTTTTGCTTGGGGATCTGCCCCTCCCCTTTCCCGATCAGTGCCTTTCTGCGGCCTCCCAGGCTTTCCGGAATGCGGGATTTGAAATTCTTGACGGAGGGGAGCACTACGGCTCCATCCGGTTTTTCGACGTGGGTGCCCTGGTGTGGTTTGCCCGGATCATCGTGTGGGAATTCCCCGGTTTTTCGGTGGACACCTGCCTACCCCGGCTTCTGGAAGCCGAAAAGCTTCTTCGGGAAAGAGGTTCCCTGGATGGCCGCACCCACCGTTTTCTCCTGATTACAAAAAAGGTATAAAAAAAGATCCTGTAGCCGCATCGCAGCAGAAGCGACTACAGGGTCTTCTTTTATTTCGTTATGAGGGTCAAGCTCCTGGATTCCCGTATATATCCGATTTCCAGGAATACCGCCAAAAAGAGCCAGGCCGCAACGTCGGTCAGGGGCACACTGACAAACCCCAGCCTTCCCGACAGGGCAATGGGAACCAAATACCGGATTCCCACTTCACAAAAGCCCGAAATGGTGGGGAACAGCGTTTTTCCCAGGGAATTCAGCACGTTTTTCAAGCATGCCGCCGGAGCCAGCACAACCATGGCAAAGCACCGGATCAAAAGGTAGGTGGTGCCGGCCTCCACCGCCACAGGCTCCCCGTTCAAAAGGAAGGACAAAAGCGGGCGGGTGGCAAACAGAAAGATCACCAGAAGCACCGTATCCACCCCGGTGGTAAAGAGCAGGGTCTTGCGTACCCCCTCCCGGATGCGGGGCAGATTTCCCACCCCCAGATTTTGCGCAACAAACACCGACAGAGCACTGGCAAACCCAAACAACGGCGTGGTCACGATATATCCCACCCGGGATGCGGTGCTGTAAGCCGCCACGTACTCGGTGCCAATGCCGTTGGTAACAAAGCTGAGAATGATGACCCCGAACATGACCACAAAATTGGTCACTGCCATGGGTCCGCCAATGCGAAGCCCCTCCGCCAGGATTTCCCTGCGGGGACGCAGATCCCGAAGCGAGATCCGATACTCCGGCACCCGCCGAAACAAATATACCCAACAAATGGCCACCGCAAACGCCTGGGATAGCACGGTGGAAAGAGCGGCACCCACCACGCCCATGGAAAAACCAAACAAAAACACCAGTATCAGCACCAGGTGCAAAATACTGGAAGCAATCAGAAAATACAATGGCATTTTGCTGTTGCCGATCCCCCGAAGCATTTCGCAAAGGTAGCTGTAAACCAGGTTAAAACCCATTCCAAAGAAGATCACCAGCAAATATCCGGTGGCTTCCTCCAGGATTTCCCCGGGTGTATTCATGATTACCAGCATATCCCGGGCAAAAACTGCCCCCAGCACAGAAAGCATCAGGCTGACCGCCAAAACCAGCAGGAGCCCGTTGGCAAACACGCCCCGCAGTCCCTTTCTATCCCCGGCCCCGTACCGTTTTCCCGCGCAAATGGCAAAGCCGCAGGCAAATCCGGTGACGGTGGTCAAGAACAAATTGATCAGCGACCCAGATGCCCCCACCGCGGCTAAGGCCGCCGTGCCGTCGGATTTTCCCACAATAACCGAGTCAACAATATTATAAAGATTTTGCAGTACGTTGCTGATGATGCAGGGAATCGCAAACCGGACGACTCCCTTCAAAATACTGCCTTCCGTCATGTTATTCATCTTTCTCCTCCGGTTACGCCCTTGCAGGAAGGAAATACTCGCATTCCGGATTTTCTTCCCCAAAGCATATCTCCTCCAACCGAAGCCCCTTTGCCAGAGGCTCCACCTGCCGATAAAAATATTCGTCGGTGTTTTCGCTGGCCAGGAATACCTCCCGCATACCGCCCTTGCCGGGCGCGAAAAAGAAGGTATCTGCCCCGTTTTTCCCTTTGAAGAAGACGGCGGCTTCCGTCTCGGTTTCGGGTGCCACCCCGGATAGCAGGTTACAAAGCCCCGCCCCGTCGAAGGTGATCACGCTCACCACCGTCACCTCTCCCGCCCGGCCCACGCCGGGGAAGACCGTGACCGGGTTTTCTTTGGCTTTTTCCAAAAGGTCGGGGTAGCTCTCCCCGGTTTCGTATTCCATCCGGAAGGTCAGGGTGCCCTCTCCCCCCTTTTGGAGGTAGAGCAGACTCCTTTCCCCATCCCGTACAAAGGCCCCGTAGGTACGGCCCGCCTCGTAAGTCACCATAGCCATCACCCCAAAATCAGCGTGTAGATGCCGTCGTATTCGCCGCATCCCGACACTTCAATATAGGGAAGTTCCTCCGGAAAATAGGTGAAGGTAATCCCATCCCCAGGTGTGAGCAGATTGCCATCCACGTCGGTTACCACCAGGTAGCCGTCCAGATATTCCTCCGCCTCATCCCAGAAGGTCAGATTCCAGCTTGGTCCCCCAAAATCGGTGACCACCTCCAGGGTACGGGTATAATCTTCGCTGTAATAAAAGCCGTCGGCTCCTTCCCAATTGCTGGAAGCAAGCTCCCCTCCGTCCCTATTGCAGGCGGCAAAAAGGGTAACCAACAGCAAAAGAGAAGCCAACAGCGCGATTCTTTTCTTCATATTGCAAACCTCCTTTGGCACGGTTCTGCCACCATTATACCCCATCTCATAGGGCCTTGTCAACGAAAAGGGGCCCCTATCTGCGGGACCCCCGGTTGAGGATTTTGGGAAAGCTTGTAAGGAATACTATGGTGGTTACGGTGGCGGCAATCACGTCGCTGACCGGCTCCGCCAGGAATACGGCAAAGACCTGGTTTTCGATGAAAAGGGGCAAAAGGAAGATCAATGGAATCAGCAAAATCAGCTTTCGCAAACAGGCCAGGAAGAGGCTGATTTTCGCCTGGCCAAGGGCCATAAAGCTTTGCTGGCAGGCGATTTGTGCACCAAAGGCAAAGATCCCCGCCATGTAGATGCGAAGGGACCAGGCGGCATAATCCGCAAGCTGGGTATCGCTGGTGAAGATACCTGCGAAGGCCGCCGGGAAGATCAAGGTCGCGGCGCAGAAAAGGGTCGCATAGATCAGGCAGACTCCCAGCTGAATGGAGAAGGCCCGTTTGACCCGGTCCCGGTTGCCGGCACCGAAGTTATAGCTGATGATGGGCTGTCCCCCCTGGCAAAAGCCCTGCAGGGGCAGGGATGCCAGCTGGCACACGCTGGTGATAATGGTCATGGCCCCCACCGCCACGTCCCCGCCAAAACGGGACAGACTGGTGGTGAAGCTGATGGAAAGCAGACTTTCGGTGGACATCATCACAAAGGTGGAGACACCAAGCCCCAGACAGGGTTTGAAGATGGCAGGATCCAACCGCATATTGCCAAGCTTCAGCCGAAGGGTGGTCTTTTTCCCGGTCAGAAAGCAGAGAATCCAAAGGGCGCCCACCGCCTGGCTGAGCACCGTAGCCAGAGCGGCCCCCTTTACCCCCATATCAAAGGCGAAAATGAAGATGGGGTCCAGGACAATGTTGATCACCGCACCGATGACGGTGGTAAGCATGCTGATTTTGGCAAAGCCCTGGGTGGTGATAAAGGGATTCATCCCCAGAACCAGAAGTACAAAAACGCTCCCCAGGATATAGATCCGTGCGTACTCCACCGCATAGGGCAGGGTCGCCTCACTTCCGCCAAAAAGCCGCAGAAGGTCCGGACAAAAGAGGAAAAACACCCCCGTCAACACCAGGGCAAAGATGAGCAGGAGGGAGAAGCAGTTAGCCACGATTTTTTCAGCCTTGTTCCTGTCCCCCTGCCCCATGGCGATGGCCGCCAGGGGTGCGCCCCCTGCTCCCGCCAGGGTGGCGGAGGCGTTGATGAGCATGAGAATGGGCACAAAGAGCCCCACCCCGGTCAGGGCGGCGGCACCGATGCCGGGGATGTGCCCGATGTAAATGCGGTCCACAATATTGTAAAGCAGATTGACAACCTGCGCCACCACCGCCGGGATGGCCAGGCGAAGATAGAGTTTGGGAATACTGCCGGTTCCCAGAGTATTTGCCTGCTTATTTTCCATAATCGTCTTCCTTTTTGCGTAAAAAGGACGGACAACCGGGGCTGTCCGTCCTGCGTTTTATGTGGTTTTAATTTTTCGGAGCCACCACCCGCAGATACACACGGGCTTCGGCAGTTTTACCCAAATCATCGGTCACACGGGCTTCCACCAGGTAGATGCCGGGAACATTGGTATCCACGCTTCCCTTTATCTCCACCCGATCGGAAATATCGTTTCCTGCGGAGTCGGTGGCGGCAAATCGGGAGGCAATATCCAATTCATCCCCCAGGGCAACCAGATTTCCGGCTACCGCCGTCAGGGTGGGATTCCTCTTGCTCCAGGGGTTGTCCTCATCCGGGTCGGTGGGATCCCAGCCAGACTTGTCATTCACGTGAATGGCCGGCTCGA
>JAFYNU010000335.1 GCA_017547975.1 Clostridia bacterium | reverse complement strand
TTATTGAATTCTTTTCCATCTAATTCTTCATACCAGGAAATCACATAACACTTACTAGTATGTGTTGTAGCAACAATTTCTCTTAAGTCATTTGAGATGTATTGCCCTTTGAATCTAATTTTCGAGACTTCTATAAGATTATCAGCCCAGTGCGAAAATCGCCCAATGCCATCTCTGCGCTTTTTCCCCCACAGTTCAAACAGAAGACGCTCACGCTTATTTTTTATAATATAACTATTTACAAAGTTTTCCTCGATTACTTTATTCACAAATATACCTTCTTCAAACTTTTTTCTATGACAATTTTCTGCACTATCTTACCTCAAATCAAATCTATTTCTTAGACAGCAGACAGACAGTCTCCACATGACCTGTTTGCGGAAACATATCATAGGGGGCTACGTCGGTAAGGTTGTATCCCCTTTCCTTCATAATGGCCACGTCCCGGGCCAGGGTGGCGGGGTCGCAGGAAACGTACACCACCCGGGGGATTCCCACCTCCGCAATGGCATCTAACAGTTCCTTTCCGCAACCCTTTCTGGGCGGATCCAGGAAAATGACCGATGCATTCTTCAAGGATTCATCCCTTGGCAGGATCACTTCACAGCGCCCGGCTACAAAGTTGATATTTTGAATGCCGTGTTTCTTCGCGGCAAGCTTGGCGTCCTCCACCGCATCGGGAATCAATTCCACACCGAATACCCATCCTGCACCCTCCGCCGCCAGCATACCGATGGCACCCACACCGCAGTAGGCGTCGATGGCGGTTTCGTGCGGCTTCTGTTTTGCCAATTCTACCGCTCTGGTATAGAGCTTTGCGGCGATGTCCCGGTTGATTTGAAAGAAGGATTTCGGAGAGAGTTGGAAGGTCAGTCCGCATATCTCCTCCTCAATGGTGGTATCCCCCCACAGGTGGGTAATTACTCCATCCAGGGCGTGGGTCATGCGCGGCTTTTGCTTTAGCATCCACAGGGACGTCACACCATACTCGGCAAGATCTTCCCCATTCACTCTGCCAAGCTCACCACCATGAGTCAGGACAAGCAGGCTTTCTCCCCGGTAATTGGTTCGAACGACAGCCCCGCGAAGCCCCTTGGGATTCATTCTTTCAATCGCTTCCAGAAGACGGCGGGTTTCGGGTTTCATGAGCAGGCAGTTCTTCACCGGGCAAAACTTACCGTTTCTACCCACGTAGCCAAACCCATTTTGGTATATGACTTCCACCTTGCCCCGATAGGCCTCTCGCTCGCCGCCGGTAATGGGATCCAAACGATAGCTTCCCCTGGGAGCATTGCCCAGACGTTCCAGGCACTCTTCCACCCGCTGTTCCTTAATAGCCAACTCATGCTCCCGGGTCATGTGACCCAGGGCGCACCCTCCGCACACGTCGTGATACGGGCAAGCCGGCGAAATCCGATGGTCCGATGCGTTCTCCAATTCCGCCAGTCGGGCATGATTCAATTTTTTATCTTGCTTTTCCAATTCGCAAAGCCCGGTTTCACCGGCCAACATCCCCCATACAAAGGTGACCTTCCCATCCAACCGGCAAACGCCATCCCCCTGAATGGTTTCGTTTTCTGCTGTCAATCTGATTCGATTCATTTTCATCCCGTCCCGTTTTCTAATACTACTATCATAATACATTTTTCCTCCGTAAGCAAGCCAAGAATAAAGTTTTTTCTTCGGTTCATACTACCGTTATCCAAACTTAATGCAGGAGGATCATCTTCCATGAAAAAAAGCATTCGCATTTTTGCCCTGCTCCTATGCTTTTCTCTGCTTCTTTTTTCCGTCGGCGCAGGAGCGGCTGTCAAACGCGGAGACCGGGGCAACGACGTAAAAAAGATACAACAGCGTCTTTCCGATTGGGGCTATTACGAGGGTGCCATCGACGGCATTTTCGGCGCTCAAACCTACAACGCTGTGCGCTATTTTCAGTGCAAAAACGGACTCAAGCAGGATGGGATTGTGGGCAAAGCCACCGCCGCCGCCATGGGAATCACCTTATCCTCTTCTTCATCCTCCGGAGGCTCCTCTTATCAGAACAATATTGAACTTCTGGCACGGATGATTGCCGCCGAAGGTCGGGGCGAGCCTTACCGGGGACAGGTGGCCATCGGTGCGGTTATCATGAACCGAATCGAGCATCCTTCCTTTCCCAACACCTTGTCCGGGGTTCTGTTCCAAAAGAACGCATTCTCCGCAGTAGATGACGGCCAATTCAACTCCACTCCCATCACCGATTCTGCCCGTCGGGCTGCGGTGGAAGCATACAACGGCTCTGATCCCACCGATGGTTGTGTATATTACTACAACCCGGCCAAAACCACCAACAAATGGATGCTGTCCCTGCCGGTTTATACCACCATCGGTGCCCACCGATTCTGCAAACCCCAATGAATATACGAACCGATCTTGCTTACGAATCCTATGGAGCAAATCAAGCCGATTCCATTCCGGGCGTTGCTGTCACCGAGTCCCATCATCCGCTATACGGAATCCATCGTGTCAGCATTATCTCCCGAGAGGGCTCCGAAACGCTTGGCAAACCCCCGGGGAATTACGTTACTCTGGAGCTTGCAAAAAACTACAAATATGACCCCCAAGGGGTCGAAACCCTTTTCCATGCCTTAGGAGAAATGCTTACCGAATTTATTCCAAAAGAGGGCTCCTGCTTGATTGCCGGGCTTGGAAACGCTTCCATCACCGCCGATGCCATCGGCCCCAGGGTGCTTCATCATCTGTTGATCACCCGGCACCTTATGGATGCCCTGCCGGATTCTTTTCCCCACCTTCGCTGTGTTGCGGCGTTGGCTCCGGGCGTATTGGGAACCACAGGAATCGAATCGGGTGATATGATCCGGGCTATTGTAAAGGAAATCTCTCCTGATTTTATAGTTTGCATCGATGCGCTGGCGGCGGCAGACCCTTCCCGCCTGCTGACCACCATCCAGCTCTGCGATACCGGTCTTGTTCCCGGGTCGGGAATCGGTAATACCCGGGCTTCCTTGACTCCCGATGCGCTTGGAATTCCGGTAATAGCCATGGGTGTTCCTACGGTAATCTACGCAGACACAATTTTGAAGAATCCCCAAAACCCTCAGCACGAGTTGATAGTCACTCCCAAGGAAATCGACCAGGCGATTTCCGATCTCTCCAAGCTCATGGGGTATGGTTTGAATCTGGCTCTGCACCCCGGACTTACCCTTTCCGACGTTACCCATTTTCTGTCCTAATGGCATACCTCCGTGAATATCCGCATAAGATACCAGTACGAAAGGAGCGGATTTACCATGCGAAAAAGCCGGATGAGTTTGCCACTTCGGATCACTTGGTTTTTGATCTCTGCGTTTGTATTTTGTTACCCTGCTTATCATGCCCTTGCCCGCCTTCCGTTTTTGTTGGAAGGCGGCAGTGAGGGTATTTTTTCCTTTTTTTCCGGTATCCCTCTGACTAAAGTTTCTGACAATACAGAGTCTTCCACCATGCTGGAATATGATGATTGGTATGCCTTTTCTCCTGATGAGGGTGCTATCCCCTACGTTGCCCCTGTCACCACCCGAGAAGAAACCGAAGAAGCTCCACCCGAGGATGCCGAGCCCTTGAAAGTCATCACCATCGAAAGCAAAATCAACCCTAAAAACAATCCGGAGCTTTCTTTTGATCAAAATGCTCTTCTGAGCCAATCTCTTTCCTTTGATCGAACGACCCATACGATATTGATTATACATAGTCACGGCAGCGAAAGCTACAGTCAATATAAAAGCGCTTTCTGGGCTGAAAACAAGGACGCCAGAACCACCGATCCGGATAAAAACGTTGTAGCCGTAGGGCGTGTTCTGCATGACGAACTGGAAAAATACGGGTTTCGCGTCATTCACGATGAAACCCTTTGCGATCGTCCCTATAATACCTCCTACAAAACCGCTCTTACATTAATTGAAAACCACATGAAGGCAGATGCTTCCATCGGCATGGTTCTGGATCTGCACCGGGACAGTCTGACCGCAAACAACGGCATCCGCTACAAGGTCCTCTCCTCCGACGGAGAATCCGCTCAACTGATGTTTGTGGTTGGCAGTAACAAACTTCTTTCCCATAACAGATGGCAGGACAACCTCGCTTTCGCCCTTCAGCTACAGGCCGATCTGATGGAACACCATACCAATTTGATGCGCCCCATCAGCATCTCCAAAAACAGATACAATCAGCATACAACGCCTTTTTCCCTAATCATCGAGTGCGGAACCGAGGCCAACACCCTGACCGAAGCAAAGGAAGGCATAAAGCTTTTTGCCTCTGCTATGGATCGGGTCCTTTCATAAACCAAGAACCTCCGGATTGCATAATACAACCCGGAGGTTTCATGGTTTTTCCTCTTTTTGTAAATCCATTTTCGCCCGATCCATGCGAATTTTATCTGCCAGTTCCCCTGGCAGCAGGAGGAGCAATCGATCCAGATTTTTCTCATTATACGGCATACGCAGTGCCTGTGCCGAAATTGGCATCCGATATATATTACGAACATACAAAGGTCTCAGCGGCTCCACCGAAAGATAGATCCAGTCGAGCCGTCTTGTATGGGGATCATCCACGTCGCCATGGACGTATCGGCATATTCCGGCATCCCGAAAGCGATCGTAACGCTGATACTTCTTTCGCGAAAAGGCAATTCGCAAAAACAAGCCGTCTTTTCCCAATTTGACCCAGGAATAGAACTGATTCCGAAAAGCAATGGTAAATGTCGCCAGAAACACAGAAACTCCCAGCATAGAGAGCATTAGAAATAGAGGTCCTCTGCCATTACCCTTCAAAAAAATTTTCACCGCACCGACAGCAAACCCTATCGTAACAATCGGTAGAATAACGGCCCAACAGGCACCGTATATCCCTCCAAGGTACATCCAACGATTCTGTTTCATTTGTCTGTCTGCGTCCCTTCCAATTCCAAAAGGACTCTTTTCATTGCAAGCCCTTTACTGAAACCGCCTATTCCACCATCCGATCGAATGACCCGATGGCATGGAACCAATATGGGAAGTGGATTCCGATTCATAGCATTCCCCACTGCCCGGGCTCCGCCGGGTACCCCTGCCTTTTGGGCAAGCTTGGCATACGATATGGTTTTTCCATAAGGAACCTCCAAAAGGGCATTCAGACAAGCCAATTGGAATCCCTTTGCATTGATACGGTATGGAAAAGAAAAACACATTCGAGCTCCCGCAAAGTATTCCATAATCTCTTTTTCCGCTTCCAGCAGAAAAAGTGCTTCGTCACAGGCCTCTCTTTCTTCCCCAAGCACAATCTCTTCCACTGCCCCGTCACGTCCCCAAATTCCCACTTTTCCTATTGGACTATCAAGTACACGGCCCTTCATGTGTCCATTCTCCTTTTTGAAAGACCGCCGTAAAGAAGCTTTACGGCGGTCATGGATATACGATTGCTTATTTCTGGTCCAGAATCGATACGGGATAATGTCCGTAGAGAATGTTCTGGGGCGCCGGGGTATAGGCCCACTTGGCAGCATTGCAAAGGAGGTGCTGAACCTTCTTATCATGGTATACCGGGAAGGATTC
>JAFYNU010000334.1 GCA_017547975.1 Clostridia bacterium | reverse complement strand
CCATGGAGGAGAAGAAATCGGCCATGGCGGCGGCGTAACGGTCGGCCAAGGGATCGTTGTTGCCGTATTTGTGGGGGCTTTTGCGGATTTTTTGGAGAAGGGCTTCGTGACCCTGCCAATTTTCATCCAAAATAGCGGCAAGCTGGGAAAGGGTGATCTCTCCCTTGTCGTACACAAATTCCTTCACCGCCAAAACCCCGTCCACGGCGGTGGCAAAGGAGCAGTTGAGCATGGCGCTGTTGGCGAATTTCACCGCGCCGCCGTAGCCGTCCCGACCCTGGGCCAGGCTGGTTTCGATGGTGGCGGAATACATGCTGGAGGGGTTTACAAATGCCAGGAAACGCTCGGCATCGTTGGTGATCTTCATGCTTTCGGCAATCAGGAAGGACCATTGGGTAAGGAAGGCGTGGTAAAAGTCATCGAAGGTTTCAATATCCGAAAGGGGGCCGGTGCGGGTGCCCACCTGGCGGCCCAGATTGCGGTCGAAGCCGTCGGTGAAAACGTAGGAAAGGGCCATGGCGGCATTCACGTAGCCGGAGGAACCGCAGACCTCGTTGGCGCGGACTCCGGTTTCGTAACAGCCCCGAATGTCCATGTGCAGGGCTTCTTCGTAGGAAGCGCCGTAGCCCATAACGGCTTTGATCATACCCGGCTCCATGCAGAAGACGAAGCTGGCATTTTTGCGCCGGATCATGTCAAATGCCTTGGTAAGGAGCCAATCGGGGGTGTTTTCGTTGATTTTCAGCTGGATTTTGGGGTTGTACAACTCAAGTTGATCGTAAACTTCCAGGATGGCCAGCGAAAGGGCATTGTATTTGGAACTGCCGTCGCCGTTGGTGCCCCCCAGGTAGAAGGGTTGGCCCCAGTAGTTGCCGATGGCGGACCATTGGAGCAGGAAGTAGGACAGGAAGTCCCGGATCTCTTCCTCGGTGTAGCGCCCGGAGGCTAGGTCGGCGGTGTAAAAGGGCAGCAGGGTGGCATCCAGACCGTTCCCCAGGGAACGAACCTGATAACTGTCTACCGATTCCGAAATAATGAAGTAGAGGTAGATCAGCTGCATGGCCTCATACACGTCGGTGGGAGCCCCCTCCCGCAGGTGCCGCAGGCAGGCGGCTATTTTGGGGGCTTTTTCGAAGCCTTGGGTTTCCGCTGCGGCGATGAAGCGGTCCAGCAGGCGGAGGATGGCGGTGTATTGGATTTCGATGCCGTCAAAATAGGCTTCGGCTTCGGCGTCCAGGGTGCCGGCTCTCTTGTGGGCTTCCCGGTAGGCTTTTGTCCGGTCCAGAATGCCGGGAAATCCCAACTCCATCAGACTTTTCCAATCGGGTACTACGTGGTCGTAGTCGGTCCAAATGGCCACCGCCCCCGATTGGTTGAAATCATGTGCCCGGGAAAGGGTAACGGGATCCCGCAGGGCATCGGCTTCGACGTTCCAGGGGATGAAGGTCACGGTATTTGCCAACCGATTCAGGGAATATAACCCCACAAACCAGTCATGCTCATTTACATACAGCCGCTGGTTTTCCAGAACGTAGGCAATGGCCCGGGCACGTGCTACCGGGTGGGGCAGGGTCCGAATCTCTTCCGAAAGGGCTTGTAATCCCTGAAGGATTCCTTCGTCATCCAGTCCGGTTTCGGGAAGGTATCCCTCCCCGTGGTAGGCCATCCGGGCGAAGGGGTTGAACTCCTCCTCCGGGATGTGGTATTTTCGTTCAATGGCATAGTGATCGGTTTTGGTTATCATAGTGTCGCCACCTTTCTTTAAGGGTAGAATATAACAAACCGGGGCAAATTGCAAGGGGAAAAATAAAAAAATCACGGAGAAATCCGTGATTTTTGATGGTGGTCTGATATTACAATTCCTTTGTCAGAAGCAGACGGGTGTCCTGGTCTTCGTAAAGGGTATAACCCAGGCTATCATAAAGGCGGCGGGCTCCGGTGTTGTGCTTTTCCACGTGCAGGGAGATGACGGGGATTCCGACCGAGCGGGTATAATCCTCCGCCGCGGCCATCAGGGCGTGACCGATGCCCCGGCCCCGGAAGGCTTGGGTTACCGCAAAATCGTCCACGTAGGTGAAGGTCAATTCCTCCCGGTGGACCTCCAATGCCAGGAAGGCCGCCACCCTTCCTTGGACTTCCGCCACAAAAAGACGGTCTTCCCCACCGTTGAAATAGCGGTCCAGGTCACCGGGACCGTAGCCCGGGTGGATGCCCTCCGGGTGGATGGCGGTTAGCATTTCCCGATAGAGGTCGTTCACCGCCCCGGTTTCGTGGGGGTGGGCGGTGCGGAGGGTGTAGGATTTTTCCTGCAACCTGGCTTTCAGGGACAAAATTCGGGCTTCAATGGCCGAAATGATTTTCAAAAATTCCTCGTCGCTTTTGCCGGTGGGGTCGGGAAGCCCCCAGTCATCGTCGAAGGGGCGTCCCAGGGAGGGACAGGTCACGTTGCAACCCATGGAAATGGCAATATCCGGGGTGGGAATCTCCGAAAGGAGCTTGGAATATTGGGTCTTTTCCATGTCGATGCCGTAGTGTTCTTTCATCAGCCGTACCGCATCGGGGTTGATTTCCGGCTTGGTTTCACTGCCGGCGGAAAAACTTTCGAAAACGTCCCCGGCCAAGTGCCGGCCCAGGGCTTCGGCAATCTGACTGCGGCAGGAGTTATGGACGCAAATGAAGGCT
Organism: Clostridia bacterium; assembly: GCA_017547975.1. Taxonomy (GTDB): domain Bacteria; phylum Bacillota; class Clostridia; order Oscillospirales; family QAMX01; genus RUG11797. The sequence continues at coordinate 683 of JAFYNU010000334.1, read as the reverse complement.
ACTTTGATTTGGGCCAAAAAGGGCACCTCCCTTTGATGCATTGCGGATTCCTGGGGGAATGGTGGCAGGAAACGGTGCTTTTTGGAAGATGGACAGGGTAGTGGGTATTCACGTAGTCGATGGCCTCCTCAAAGCTCAGGAAAGCGTCCCGTTTGCAACAACGGGGACCGTTGACCCTGGCAAGCTTTCCCAGAGCCTGGGCGCAAAAAGCCATGTGTTCTCCCCAGGTGCCGTCGGTGGAAAGGGGACCGGTGCCATCGATGATGGCGAGGGCCGCTCCCAGGGAGGTTACCGCCCCGCATACCCCCCAATGGCCACAGGCGGCTCCCGGCATGGCAAGCCCCCGATTCATCAATTCGGCAAGGGCGGCGGGAAGCTCGATCCTGCCTCCCGCATTGTGAAATGCGGTCAGGAGGGCGGCACCGTCCAGAATGTGATGCTCCGGACCATGCATGCGGACAAAATCAAGTTTGGCAATCTTTTCAAAAATGACTATCGGGTCCCGGCTGGTTTCTAAAAGACAAGCCTCTAAAATCCGCTGGCCTCGTTCCTTCAAAGTATAATCCATGGTATACCTCTCCCTTCTTACATAGATACTACCAGAAAAGTTGCCGGGGTGCAATAGCTATTCGGGAAGAAAAGTATGTCTGCGAAAAATCCCCATCCTGCCGAATGCAGGATGG
>JAFYNU010000333.1 GCA_017547975.1 Clostridia bacterium | reverse complement strand
TTGGAATCTCTTACCGGGAATGCAACCGTATTCTTATCAACACAAACTCCATTTAACCAAACTTCAACGGTACGGTTCTCTTCTTGCGTAGAAGTTTTTGGCTCAAGCTTAACTGTACAGATAGATGCCGCATGGGGCAAAGAAACGGATGTATCTCTGGCCGTGAAATTAATACTTCTCGGAGTTCCCGCTTTTGCTCTGACTTGATAGCTAATGTAGTCACTACCACCGTCTGAAAGATCCACTTTATCATATGAGTCAAGTTTGAACCAGTATCTACCATCCGATCTAAGCTTTAAGAAAAGCGGCGTAGTAAAATAGAAGTTTTCACCGGTATCTTGTATAGACGTACCATCGGGAAACTTCATTGTTACATTAATCTTATAGCCACTCAACCATTCAGTAAGATTATCATTGTTATACCAAACTAATATTCCTTTGTCGCTATATTTCCATTTAGGCCCCGATCCAAGTAAATAAAAACGATAAGTCGTTTTTCCGCTACCATCCCCCATATCTTCCTTACCACCCGCTTCGTCCGTCACATCGATGATGATGGTCCGGTCGTCGCTGAAGGTGATGATGAGGGTTTCGTTGGTGTCGAAGGCTTGCAGGGAGGTCAGGCGCCAATCGCTGCCTTCCCGGGTCACTTCCACCAAGGAGGGGTCGGAGAAAACCACCGAGGTGGCCTTGGTTGCGTCCTCATCAATGCCCATTTCGGCAAAGAGATCCGAAAGGAGGATGGAGGACAGGCCGGGAATGGAATAATCCACACCGCTGTAGTGGAAATCCACCGTAAACCCGGCAAATTCCGAGAAACCATCGGTGTAAAATTCCACCGTTCCGTCGGATTGCACCAGGGCGAGACCCAGGAAGGTGGTGTTGCCGTTATGGGTATGGAGCAGACCAATCTTGCTGCCCACGGGGGCATCCACCGGAATCTTCACCAAAACCCGGGAATCGGGCTGCCAATCGTCATCCGTCTCGGTCTGGACGGTAATATCCACACCAAACACTTCGTTTTCGGCAGGCACGCCAAATTCCGCCAGCTGTGCGCTGACGTCGGCCTGTTCCACGTTGACGGTGGCGTCGCTGGGGAAGCGTTCGGCACACACTTCCACCCCGCTGGCATCGTCCGCAAGGTCGGTGGGGGCTTCGGTTTCCTTTTCGGTTTCGGCTTCTGTTTCTTCGGAAGTCACGGCATTTTCTTCGGTTTCCGATTCTTTTTCGCCGGTTTCGGTTTCAATTTCTGGTTCTGTTTCGGTTACCGGTTCGGATTCGGGTTCCCGGCTTTCCTCCGATTTGGGCGCAAATTCGCACCCGTCGCAGGCACAAAGGCACCCTTCTTCCCCGGTACACCCATCACAGCACAGGGTTTGGGCTTCTTCCTCCGCCCCGGTTTCGGGAACGGTATGATCCACGCCGCAATCATCGGTTTTGCAGATTTCGCACCAGGTTTCGTGGGATTTTTCACAATCGTAGCGACCGCACACGTCACAGGTGACGTGCTTGCCGTTGCAACCATATTCCCCGCAAATGCCGCATTGCAGGCTGAGGGTGGCACCCAGGGAATAGGAAACCTTATCCTGGAATACCCAGGGATGATCCTTCAATCCTTCGGGCAAGGCTCCGCCGTCGGCGGCTTTAACCTTGTACCAAAGTTCATCCCGGGCGCCCACCACGGCATAATCGGCGATGGTGAGTACCAGACCGCCGGGCAGATCGGATTTTGCCACCGATTTGGCAGAAGACCAGTCGCTTTCGGCATAGGGGTCGGCGCTGACGTTCAGGGTATCGTAAAGGATCTTGGCTTTCTTGCCAATGTTGCCGCTATAGTCGGTGTTGGCGCCGGTGATGCCCATGGGAAGCATTTGCACCACCATCAGGAGGACCAACAGCAGGGACAGTATTCTTCTCTTCATATTACGATTCCCCCTTCCTTACTTTTCGGGCCATCCCTGGGCATCCAGGGGGGTAGCTCCATTGTGCTCGCTCTGGACCGCGAAGGCCGCCACGTCCAGAGAAAAGGACTTTCCAAGATATTCGTTGGTGACCTCCTTGCCCACAAAGGTGATGGCTGTGAACAGGGGGGCGGTGGTCTGGCCGGCTTCCAGTCTGGTATTGTAGTAATAGTAGCCGTCTTTCAGGGTCCAATCCTCACGATTGATATTCAGTTGGATGCAGTTTTCGGCGCTGAGGTTGCGGTCGTTGACCCCCGGCGTCAGCTTGACACGAAGGTACATGGGGTGATCGCCGGTATTTTCCACCGTCAGATCCTCGTTGACCACGTCCCCAGGCATGATGACCATGGTTTTTTCCGGGAAGGTGGCGGTAGCCGCCTCTCCCTGCCGCAGTTCAAACCTGATTCCACCGGTGGTGATCACGTTGTGCGCCGTCTCGGTGGTGGTGAAATAGGCGTAGGTTCCGACGGTCAGCATGGCAAACACCGCCAGAATCAGAGAAAGCAGCAGGAGCTTCTCCTTCGTCCTTCCTTTTTTTATGATATGGAGTTGTTTCATATGCCAAACCTCCTATTTTTTACTGAGTCATTGGTTGATTTGAAATCATATATCTGGAAAACGCAGTTGGCGTTGTTCTTTTCGAAATTCAGTTGCGTGGGGTGTTTTTTGTGGGGTACGATACTCCTTCACCTAAGGAGTCTTGCGGAGTAGGGGCGATCTGCGATCGCCCGCGGGCGGCAATTTGCCGCCCCTACCGTGGGGTTTTTACGTTACGACTATCGTAGGGGCGATTCACGAATCGCCCGAAAGCCCCCCTCCCCGAGGGGGGA
>JAFYNU010000332.1 GCA_017547975.1 Clostridia bacterium | reverse complement strand
TATCCGGTTTATGCTTCCATCGCCGACGTGCCCGAAAAGCCGGACGTTGTCATCGACTTTTCGCACCCTTCCGCCCTCCCCTCCCTTTTGGCTTATTCCCGCATTACCAAGATTCCTGTGATCTTCTGCACCACCGGCTACAATGCTGATGAGCTTGCCGAGATCAAAAAGCTTTCGGAAACCATGCCGGTATTCCGTTCGGGGAATATGTCCCTGGGTATCAACCTGCTGGAAGCCCTGGTGAAAAAAGCCGCGGCTGTGCTGAAGGGATTTGATATTGAAATTCTGGAGATGCACCACCACCGCAAAATTGACGCCCCCAGCGGCACTGCAAAGATGCTTCTGGAAGCCGTACAATCGGTGGAGCCCGACTGTTACCCGGTTTACGACCGCCACACGGAAAAGCATGCCCGTGACCCCAAAGAGGTTGGTATGCACGCCCTGCGGGGCGGCACCGTGGTAGGCGAACACCAGGTGTATTTCGCAGGCGAAAACGAAGTCGTCACCCTTTCCCATTCTGCCGAAAAGCGGGATGTGTTTGCCTTGGGTGCCCTTCGCGCCGCCTCCTTCATGGCCGGTGTCACCGAACCCGGACTTTACACCATGCAGGACGTAATTGGCAACATGATCTAATTGAAAAAGCCACCGATCGGATCGGTGGCTTTTTTGTTTGACAAGGTCTGTCTTGAGATTTATAATAGAGAAAATCTTTTCCCGGAGGTCCCCTATGGAAAAAGCATGGAACTTCATTTGGAACAACTTCTTTTGTGATAAAACCGAACAGTTTTACGATTACCTGGTTTTTGATTCGGATGACCCCCTGATCGGACACCTTCCCACCCTTCACGAAATCGATATGCAAATGCCAAACGCCAGCGGCTGGGGCACCGGTATGGAGGATGCCATGCTTTCGGCAGGCAGTATGCTGGATGGTGTGGTGGCTCGCTACAACGTCACCGGCGAGGAAGCCATGCGGGCACTCTCCTCCCAAATTTTCCGGGGCATGATGCGATGCATTCATTTGGATAACGGATATCTTGCCCGCAGTGTTTCCCCAATCGACGGCAAAAGCTTTTATTACGACACCTCCCGGGATCAATACACCCATTGGGTCTACTCTGCTCTTCGGTTCTATAGTTCTCCCCTTTCAACCGAATTGCAAAAGGAAGATATCAGAAAGGGGCTCACCGCCATTGCCCGCCGCATGGAGCAAAACATCACCCCGGAAACAGGTTACAATTTCCTGCGTTACGACGGCGGCGAATCCCGGGTAGGGCAAATGTGGGGCAAGCTTGGTCCTCACGAATACCTTCGGCTGCCCTTCTTTTATCTGGCCGCCTGGCACGTGACCGGGGATTCCCATTGGTTTGATCGATATATGTTCTACCGGGACGAGGGCTTTGAAAGAACGCTGGATTTTGATATAGCCACCTATGCCGGTCGGTGTTACCCGGTGCTTCAAATGCAATACTCGCTTCGCGGTATCTACGACCTGGATCCCGATACGGCTTTCCGGAATAGAATCCGGAATTTCATGGAAAAGGTGGCCAATTCGGTAGCCGAGCTTGCTCCCAGCGAAGCCAAACGTCTTTGCGCCAGCATGGACTCCCCCGAAAACTACTACGTCTACCGCCCCTGGGATCAGGTTCGCATGCTCTATCTGGGTATCATCGGTAATCGTCCCTACTTCAACCCAGCCCAAAGCGAGCTTCCCGAAAACCGTGGTTTTTACAATATCCGCAATGTAGGAGAAGCCGTCAGCATTCTGGCGCTTTGCCCCGGATACAAGGTTTCTCCCGAACAGTTTGAAGCCCTACAAAACCTGACCGATGCCATCGACTATTCCCGCCACGGCTCCTACGCCCCTATGCTGCTTGCCTGTGGCTACTGGCTTGCCAAAG
>JAFYNU010000331.1 GCA_017547975.1 Clostridia bacterium | reverse complement strand
GGGTGCAGGAGGGCGTGAAGGATTTCCAGCTCGGTTACCGAATTGGCACCAATGTATGCGGCAAGGTCGGGGAAGGCATCCAGCACGGCGGGATTCACGTCGGCCGATCCGGGAACCCAGCCCCGGCGCTGACCCATGAAGCACAGGAAGAAGGGGCGGCACTTGTCGATGTTTTGAAGGCAAACCTCCACCACCCGCTTGTTTTCCTGGGCGTCGGCGGCGCTGACCCCCCAGCGGAGGTCGATATCCCGCAGTCTCAGATGCCGTTTGGCGCACCAGACCCGCAGTTCCGGGAAAACCCGCTTCACCAAAAAATCCCGCTCGGCGTGCATATCGTTGAAGGTGGAGCTGATAAAGACGTATATATTTTTCCATTCCATGGCCCAAAGCCCTCCTTGGAAACGGTTCGGTTTCATACCTATACTATAACACAGTCCCTCGGGTTTCCGCAAGAAAAAACGCCATCCGGAAAAGGATGGCGTTATGCGATATGGCGTTATGCGTTGAGCCCCCGGTCGGAGGCAAAGCGGCACAGGGCTTCGAAGGTTTCCTCGCTGATGACGTGTTCCAGCTTGCAGGCATCTGCCGACGCCACCATGGGATCCACCCCCAGGGTGGTCAGGAAGGTGGTCAGGACGGTGTGCCGACGGTAGATGTTTTCTGCCACCGCAAGACCTTCCTCGGTCAAAAGCAGGCTTCCCTTTTTATCCACCGTTAGGTAGCCGCCGTTTTTCAAAATGCCGATGGCCCGGCTGACACTGGGTTTGGAGAAACCCATATACTCGGCCACGTCCACCGAGCGTGCCGAACCATGCTGTTTACATAATACATAAATGCTTTCCAGGTACATTTCGCCCGATTCCTGAAGCTGCATACTGTTCCTCCTTTATGTTGGATTTCCTTTGGTTTTTAGTCAATGGCCTTGAAGTGGTATTCCACTGCGGCAAAGTCTCCCGACCAGTTGGGTACCAGACCGATCTGCATCAGGGCGGCGCCGCTGACCGTCTGGCCAAGCTCGGCCACCTCGTAGCGCTTTTCGGGATCCAGACCCGCCATACGGACCCGCTTGATCTGGTTGTTGACGCTGGCCATCCGGCGGTAGGTCACCAGGATCGCTTCGGTCTTGTCCTTGGAAACGATGGCTTCGCTGAAGAAGTTGGATTCCATGGGGTTGTCGATGCGGTAAAGATCCCCTTCCAGCACCAGCTTTTCCATCTTGTGGTAGTCGGCGACCTGGGCCTTGACGGCTTCCTTGTCTTCCTCGGTGAAGGTGGTGGTGTCCAGCTCGTAGCCGGTGGCCCCCAGGTGGGCAATGGTGGCCCGGGTGGCAAAGGGGGTGGTACGGCCGGTTTGGTGGTTGGGGCAAATGGAAACGTGACAGCTCATGGTGGACAGGGGGTACACGATGGAGGTGCCGTACTGAATGTGGGTGCGTTCTTCCGCATCCGAGTCGTCGGAGGTCCAGATCTGGCTGAAATAGTGGATCATAGCCGGGTCAAACCGGGCGCCGCCGCCGGCACAGCCTTCGAAGAAGATACCGGGGTTGGCTTCCACGATCCGTTCGCAAAGGTCGTAAACTCCCAGGGCGTAGCGGTGGGCGAAGCCCAGCTGTTCCTCCCGGGAAAGGGCCTTGGAGAAGGATTCGGTGACGTTGCGGTTGTAGTCCCACTTTACGTATTCAATCTGGTTTTCCGCCAGGACCTTGTTGACGGCGGTCACGATGTAATCCCGGACTTCGGGGTTGGTCAGGTCCATCATCCACTGATGGCGGGAATAGCAGGGGTGGCGGTTGTCCACCCGGATGACATATTCGGGGTGAGCGCGGCAAATGTCCGAATCCTCGTTGATCATTTCGGGTTCAAACCACAGACCGAAGTTCATGCCCTTGCTGTGGACATGGTCGATGATGGTCTTCAGGCCGCCGGGCAGTTTCTTTTCGTTCACGATCCAGTCACCAAGACCGGAGCTGTCGTCGTCCCGCTTGCCGAACCAGCCATCGTCCAGAACGAAGGTGTCGATGCCGGTGCCAACCACCGCATCCACAATGGCCATGAGCTTTTCGTTGGTGAAGTTGAAGTAGGTACCCTCCCAGTTGTTGATGAGCAGGGGACGGGGAGTCTTTACGTAGCGGGGGTTGATCAGGTGTTCCCGGTAGGCATCGTGATAAGCGCGGCTCATGCCGCCGAGACCTTCGGCGGAGTAGGCCAGAACCACTTCGGGGGTGGCAAGGGTTTCGCCGGCGGCAAGGGGCCAGGCGAAATCGAAATCGTTGATACCGCCGGTCAGGTGGGTGACACCGTCAATGGTACCCTCGGCCTTCAAAACGAAGGAGGAGGAGTAAACCAGGCTCACGCCGTAGACTTCCCCGAATTCCTCGGTAGCGTCGGGGGACAAGAGTGCCATGAAGGGGTTGAGCTCGGCCGAGGAGGTGGTACGCTTGGAGTCGATGGAGATCACCCCGTGATGCATGGGGATCTTGTCGATGCGGCGCTCTCTTGCCCAGGCACCGTAGAGGGAAAGCACCTGGTAGTCGTTTTGGGGAAGGCCCATGGCGAAGGAGTAGGCCCGGCGCAGAGTGACGGTTTCGGCTCCTTCATTCTTATATACGATGTGGCGGGCGATCACGTCGGCATCATCGTAAACGGTGTAGTAAAGGTCGGCGGCAAAGCCGGTGACCTTGTCCTTCAGGTGAAGAACCAGGGTTTCCCCGCCGGTCATGCTGGGCATGCCGGGGATGGGGGGCTTTTCGGGGAGAAGGTCGTAACCGGCGTAAAGAAGCTCGGTGAGGCGGTCGCCCGACTGGTTTTCCAGGTGCAGGGTAGGTTCCCGGTAGTCCCCGGTGCCGAAAAAGCTCAGCTCGGCGGGGAACTGCACGTAGGAACCGTCCTCTTCGGAGAAATCATCGTGACCGGGGACCTTGGCAATGGTACTGCGGCTGCCGCTGGCCCGGGTGAAGGACAGGTCATCGTGACCGATGGTCTTGCCGAAGTAAAGATGCTCGGCAAAATCGGCGTGGTTGATGAAGAAGGCGTAGGTTACGCCCTTGCCGTCCAGGAAAAAGGTTCTGGTTTTCGCTTCGAAGGTAATCATATAGGCAATCTCCCTTGTATATTATTCCTGTTTATGGGTGGGGTGTTCGATAAAATCCTCCAGGCACCGGGCTACCTTCTGATATTCCTCCGGGGTCAGGGTTTCCTGCAGACGGTGGTCGATCTGGTCCAGAAAGTCGATGCTGTGGGTAAAGTAGTTATGGAAACGGTCGGAAACCCGGAGCCGGAATTCCCGTTTGTCGTCCTCCGACGGAATCTTTTCCACGTAGCCCTTGGCAATGAGACTGTTGATCTTGTAGGTGGCGTTGGGCTGGGAAATACCAAGGTATTCCGAAAACTGCTTGATGGTGGGCTCCTTCAAAAGATAGATCACGTCCACCGAAAAGGATTCGGTGGCGCTCAGGCTGCCCGATTTTTCCTTGATGCGGCCAAACAGCGCCCGGTAGTGGGCCAGGCGGAATGTGTTATAGAGTTTTGTCAGCAGATCCTGCGCCATGGTGCCCTCCCTTTTTCTGTGACGGGGGAAACGAAATCCTGATTTCTTCCTATTATAGCCTAAATAAAAAAAACTGTCAATCACCGCTTGCTATTATGTGTTTTTGTGGTACAATAGAAAGAAAACGGCAAAGGAGATGGGGGCTTTGGAGCGCAGGCAGGGATTTTTGGCGGTGACGGTTTGCTACACCATTTGGGGTATTTTGCCCATCTTCTGGAAGCTGTTTTCCGGCCTGGATTCCTTTTATATCCTTTCCCACCGTTGCTTGTGGTCCTTCGTGTTCTGCCTGCCTCTGATTACCCTGACAAAGCGTTGGGGAGACGTCAGGGCGGTATTCCGGGATAGGCGAAAGCTCCTTTTGACCCTGGCGGCGGGGGCGCTTGTGGGATTCAACTGGGGGACCTACATTTTTGCCGTTGGCAACGCCTACATTGTGGAAGCCAGCCTGGGGTATTATATCAATCCGCTTTTGATTTCCGCCCTGGGATTCCTGCTATTTCAGGAAAGATTCAACAAATTCGAACTCTGGGCCCTGGGCCTTGCGGTGGCGGCAGTGCTCTATTTTGCCATTCGGCTTTCGGTGGTGCCCTGGATTTCCCTGGCCATTGCCCTGTCCTTCGGATTTTATGGGGCGGTGAAAAAACTCTCCGGGGTGGAAAGCAGTGTTTCCATGACGGTGGAGACCATGCTCCTGGCTCCCATTGCCCTGGTGATGCTGACGCTGTTTGAAATAGGGGGCAACGGTGCCATCGGCAACGTACCTGGGTGGGAAATGGCCATCCTTCCCCTGGCGGGAATCTGTACCCTGGTGCCCATGTTGCTCTACGGCTACGGGGTCAAAAGGCTGGATTACTCCATCTGCGGTATGTTACTCTACATCAATCCCACCCTGCAGCTGCTTTTGGGGATTCTGCTTTATGGGGAAGACT
>JAFYNU010000330.1 GCA_017547975.1 Clostridia bacterium | reverse complement strand
TGGGGCACGCCCAGGCGGAGGCGGCAGCCGAGATTTTGAAGGACGAACCCATCAACCGGCTTTACCGTCTGGGGAATCAGGTGGCGACCGAATGCGACAACGCAAGGCTCTATGTGCTGGGAGCTTCCGACGGAAGGCAGAATGCCCTGCTGGTGGCAAATCTCACCGGTACCGATCAACCCCTGACCCTGGAGGGGGTTGACCTGACCGATGCCCGCTACTACGTGCTGGATCAGGAAAGACTTCTTTCCTGGGCGGCAAATGCTGACAAGATCGAAAACAACGCCGTTGTGCTGATTGAATGGTAAGGGGTGTTTTATGCGTCACTCGATACAGATTCGGCAGGAAGAACATTTTGAAAAACTGCTTTCCCTGGCGGCTAACGCCGGATTCCGGGAGGTTTCGGTCTCCTTTGGGTCGGACGACCTCTTTTTCCGGGATGATTATGCGTCTGCCCTCCTGGGGGTGGCAAAGCTTTTGGACAAGTACGGTTTGCAATGTACCCAAACCCACCTGCCCTGTTATCACCTTTTGGTATCCTCGGAGGAGGTGACGGAGGAAACCGAGCGGGCTATCCGCCGGGCCATAGAAGGCAGTGGGGAGCTGGGGGCCGCCTGGACCGCCTTCCACCCCCGCACCGCCGTAAATCAGGGATTCGATCGAACCCTTTCCTTCCGGCACAATCGGGAAGCCCTTTTGGGCTATCTGGAGGTGGCGGAAAGGAGCGGCTGCGGCATTGGGGTGGAAAATATGCCCCTGTATCCCGGCAGCCACCCCGAATGGCGCTTTTTCGGGGGCGGATTTGAGGAGCTTTGCGAGCTTTGTGATTCGCTGGATTCCGATAAGATCGGGATTTGCTGGGACTTTGGCCACGCCCATACCGCCGCGCTGGATCAGCCAAAAGCCCTGCTTCGGGTGGGAGATCGGTTGAAGATCACCCACGTGCACGACAACTTCCGTAATTCCGACCACCATCAGATGCCTCTTCTGGCCACCAACGGGGGCGGTATCGATTGGGCACCGGTGATGCAAAGCCTTTCCGCCATTGACTATCGGGGACCCCTGGCCCTGGAGCTGACCTATCCCCCGGAGGATATGCTGGAGCCCTTTGTTAAGTGCGGCTACGCCTGCCTGACCCATCTGAAGGGGTTGGCGGCCACACCCGGGAAGTAATAATTATACAGACAGTAATATGCTATACGAATGGTAAAGGCACACGCGTGATGCGTGTGCCTTCTGTGATTCAGTTGGGGAAAAATCGGCTGCGGTATTTTTGCAGGAAACCCCGGAGTTGTTTTTTGTGGCTGCACAGCTTTTCCTTGCAGTTGGCGCAGGAAAGGCAGCGGTTGGCGGCGGGGGAGAAACGCTCGGGATGGAGCTTGTAGGTGACTTCCCACCGGATCAATAGTGCCAGGGCAAAGCCCAGAAGGCTGTAGGTATACAGGCTTGGGATGAATACCAGGGGGGTGAACATCATGGCAAAGTCCCAGTTGTAGATGCGGCAGGTGGTACAGCACCGGTTTTTCATGAACCAGGTCTGGAAGGGACAGAAAAAGAGGATGCAAATGATGTCGCAAACCGAAAAACCGATGGCAATCAACAAGAGGGCGCCCCGGTCAAGCCAACCGAGAAAATAGCAAAGACCGATGAGGCCATTGAGTCCCAGCCAGAGAATGGCCACCAGGGCGGTGACCCGCCAGGATTGGTTGGTGGGGATGGCATCGGGAGAAACCGGGACGTAATTGCGCTTGAACTGCTTTTGGCATCCCATGCTTTCCAGACGCGCAGGGAAGAAGCGCAGGATCATTTCCACCACGAAAAGGATCCATACCCCAATGGGCAGGGGGGCAAAGTTGGCCAGCACGTGGGCTTTATCCAGAATATAGAAAACCAGCACCGCAAGAAACAGCAGGGAACGCAGAACCAGCTTGGTGTAATGCAGGGTGGAAATGGGGGAAAGGCGGATGGATTTTTGGGGCATGGGGCACACTCCGGGCAGGTGAATTGTATGGGTTACCGTGGCATACCAGCATAGTATAGCCCTTTTGCTCCGGGAAGTCAACCCATAAATTTGAAATGACAACCTTTTGGAAAAACAATTGACAAAGCGGGAAAATCGTGCTACATTGATGGAAAGATGCCACAGGAAACGGGGGATTACCTATGATTTTTGAAAAACAGATACTGAAGGCCTACAAATCCATCGCCTTTACCCGGTGCGACGACCAGGGCACCGCCTACTATTTTTCGGCGGCGGATTTTCCGGGTCTGGTTGCCGAACCCTATCCCTTCCTCTCCGACCGGGGGGTGAAGCTCCAGGGTTACCTCTATCACTACGAAAAACCCATTCCGGGACGGATCGTGGTGTTTGACCACGGCTTTTTCGGGGGCCACCGGTCTTACATGCGGGAAATCGAGATGCTTTGCCGCCGGGGGTACCTGGTGTTTGCCTACGACCATACCGGCTGTATGGAATCGGGGGGCACCGATCCCAACGGCATGGCCCAATCGCTTTGCGACCTGGACGACTGCATCAAAATGATCAAGGCCGACCATCGCTTCGCCGGACTGGATATCTCGGTGGTAGGACACAGCTGGGGCGGATTTTCCACCATGAATATTGCCGCCCTGCATCCCGAAATCTCCCACCTGGTGGTTATGTCGGGCTTTGTGTCGGTGGAGCTTCTGGTGGGTTCCATTTTCAAGGGGATTTTGAAGCTTTACAAAAAGGCTGTCATGAAGCTGGAAACCGAATCCAACCCCTTCTACGTGCATTTCAACGGGGTTAACTCCCTGGCGGAGACCGCCGGCAGGGTGCTTTTGATCTATTCCGCCGATGACCCCATGTGTAAAAAGGAGCCCCATTACGATGCGCTGTATGCGGGGCTTTCGGACAAGCCCAACGTGGAATTCCTTCTGGTGGAGGGAAAGGGGCACAATCCCAACTATACCGCCGATGCGGTGGCATACCTTGGGGAATACGTAGCGGAAAAGAACCGGCTGGCAAAGGCCAAGGCGCTGAACACCCCGGAGGAAAAGGCCGCCTTTGTGAAAAAATTCGACTGGCGGCGCATGACCGAACAGGATGAGGCGGTTTGGGAAGAAATCTTCCGTGCCCTGGATGCAAGATAGGAGGATACGAGTATGACAAAGCAGGAATATCTCAAGCAAATTGATGAGGTAATCGCCCGGGGACCCTACAAGGCCGATTGGTCCTCCCTTTCGGGGCACAAGGTTCCCGATTGGTACAAGCGGGATAAGCTGGGGGTTTTCATCCATTGGGGAATCTACAGCGTCCCTGCATTCGGCAACGAATGGTACCCCCGAAATATGTACAATCCGGATATGCCGGAATATGCCCACCACAAAGCCACCTACGGGGATCATAAGGACTTCGGCTACAAGGATTTTATCCCCGATTTTAAGGCGGAAAGGTTCGATGCCGCCCAATGGGTATCCCTGTTCCGCCGGGCGGGAATCCGCTACGTCATGCCGGTGGCGGAGCATCACGACGGTTTTGCCATGTACGAAACCGATTTCAACCGTTGGAATGCCGCCGAGATGGGCCCCTGCCGGGACGTGGTGGGGGAACTGAAGACCGCCTGTGAAGACCAGGGGTTGACCCTTTGTGCCTCCACCCACCGGGCGGAGCATTACTTCTTCCTGAACATGGGCCGTACCATCGAAAGCGACGTGCAGGACCCGGCGTATGCTGATTTTTACGGCCCGGCGGTGTATGCCCCCGAATTCCATGGGGACGACCTGCACAAATATTCCGCCGACGTGTTTGCCCGGGGCGCCGATGAGGAGTGGCTGTCCGACTGGCTGGTGCGTACCTGTGAGCTGGCGGACCGTTACAAGCCCGCCATTCTCTATTTCGACTGGTGGATCCACAACCACTCCTTCAAGCCCTGGCTCAAAAAGCTGGCGGCCTACTACTACAACCGGGCAGAAGAGTGGGGGATGGAGGTTACCATCAACTATAAGCACGAGGCGTTCCCCCCCACCGTGGCCACCTTCGACGTGGAACGGGGGGCGCTGTCGGGAATCAACCCGGTGTATTGGCAAACCGATACCGCCATTGGCCGGGATTCCTGGGGCTACCGGGTGGGCAACCGCTTTAAGCCCGCCCGTCAGGTGGTGTGCGACCTGGTGGACATCGTCAGCAAAAACGGCAATCTGCTGATCAACGTGGGACCCCGTCCCGACGGCACCATCACTCAAGAGGAAACCGAAGTACTGACCGCCCTGGGAGATTGGCTGGCGGTGAATGGGGAGGGCATCTACGGCACCACCTTCTGGAAGAGCTTTGGGGAAGGGGAGGTCAACACCGACGGGGGATATTTCTCCGACGACCAGCCCATGCCCTTTACCGAATCCGACTTCCGTTTCACCTGGAAGGATGGATTACTCTATGCCTTCCAAATGAAGCCGGGAAAAACCGCCCTGATCAAAGCCCTGAAGCGGGAGGGGCACCACGACTTCCTCCTGGGAAAGGTTTCCCTTTTGGGAAGCGATGCCCCCGTGGCGGTGGAACGCACCGGGGAGGGACTCCTTCTAACCCCCACCGCAGCGCCGGATGGGGAATACCCCATTTGTTACAAGATCGAAGTGGAATAAGGAAAAATCCCCCCGGAAGGTTGATCCTTCCGGGGAATTTTGCGAAAAAACGGAATGCGGAGAAGGAATTTCACCAAAATATTTTGCCTCCCCCTTGACAACCGGAACCGAACGTGGTATGATATGCCCCACATCAAAATATACGTGTGATGCTTATTTTTGCATAGAAGTATGGCTTGTCCCCTGGGACAGGTCTGCCCAAATGCAGGAGTAAGCTTTTTTTGTTGCTTCTCCGGGGCTGAAAATTTACGTTCCGTAAGGAGGACACACACATGAGTAACTACTATTCCGACCCCACCGCCTCTGCCGCCATCGGCGCCATTGACAAGGAGCTTTCCCGGCTCAAAAAACGGGCCAAAAGGATGCTGTCCCTGCGGCAGGCGGGCAAACTTTCCCTGACGTCCGGCGAGCTTGCCGCCGCCCGCCGGGAATTCCGGGGGCCCGCCCGGTATTACCTGATGGCGGCCCTGGGGGAAATCCCGGAGGATTGCCTGAAATCCGCAAAATAAACGAAATTCCCCCGCCGTCCGCTTGGGACGGCGGGGGAAGCTTGTTTGTTCACAATTCCTCGGGGGGATCGCCGAAGTCGGGGATATCCATGGGGATGCCGCTCTGCATGGCGGAGCGGTGGGCCATCAGGCCGGGAATGGTGTAGCGGGCGGCCCGCCAGGCGTTGACGTAGGGGAGCTTGCCGGTTTGGACGGCGGTGCAGAAGTCATCGATGAGGAACTGGTGGGAGGCCATGTGGCCGTTGGGAAGCCCCTGGTATTCCTGGGGAAGCCGGGCTACCCGGTCGGCCTGCACCGGAGAGAAGCTGTCCCCCTGCCACACGTGGTTGGCGGCGTTGTGCTTGAAATCGGGGTCGGCCTTGTGCTCGGTCATGGCGGCGGGGTTTACCTCGTCGCTGACGTCCTTGATATCCACCCCCGCCTTGGTCAGGCTGGTGACCAGATGCTGGGCGTTGCTGAACTGGTAGGAGCCCTGGGTGCCGTAGAAGCCGCTGATGTAGCTGGAGGGGGATTTGTAGCCGATGCGCCGGACCTCACTGACCCGGGCTACCCCGCCGCAGGAAAGCTCCATCAGGGAGAATTCCCCGGAGAAGGGGTTGCCCCAGGGGGTGTTTTCGGGGATATAGCGGGGGTCCTTGGCCCTGTAGCCGACGGCGGTGACACGGGTGGCGTGGGCACCG
>JAFYNU010000329.1 GCA_017547975.1 Clostridia bacterium | reverse complement strand
TGCAAACGTCGCATTCCACGTAAATATCGGGGATAAAGTGCATTTCAATCTTCACCGTGCCGTCGCCGGAACAGGCTTCGCACCGGCCCCCCTTGAGGTTGAAGGAGAAGCGGCCGGGGGTGTAAGCCCGGGCCCGGGCTTCGGGGGTTTTGCTGAAGAGGGTGCGGATATCGCTGAAGAGACCGGTGTAGGTGGCGGGGTTGGAATGGGGGGTGCGGCCAATGGGAGACTGGTCGATGGAGATGACCTTGTCCAGATGCTCCACCCCGGTGATTTTGCGGTAGGCACCGGGATGGGTGCGGGCATGATTCAGGTCCCGGGCCAGTATTTTGTATAGAATGTCCCCCACCAGGCTGGATTTTCCCGACCCGGAAAGGCCGGTAACGCAGGTGAATGCCCCCAGGGGGATGGTAACGTCGATGTTTTTGAGGTTGTTTTCCTTTGCTCCGTAGAGCTTGATGGCCTTTCCGTTGCCCTTCCGGCGGGTTTTGGGCACCGAAATGTGCTTCACCCCCGAAAGGTACTGGCCGGTTACCGACCGGGGCTCCCGGCAGATATCCTCCACCGTCCCCTGGGCCACCACCTCGCCGCCGTTTTCCCCGGCTCCGGGACCGATATCCACAATGTGGTCGGCCGATCGGATGGTATCCTCGTCGTGCTCCACCACAAGCAGGGTGTTGCCCTGATCCCGAAGGTCCAAAAGCGACTTCAAAAGCCGGTCGTTATCCGCCTGGTGCAAACCAATGGAGGGCTCGTCCAAAACGTAGAGCACCCCGGTGAGCCCCGACCCGATCTGGGTGGCAAGGCGAATTCTTTGGGCTTCGCCCCCCGAAAGGGTCCCCGCCATGCGGGAAAGGGTCAGGTAGGAAAGCCCCACCCGCTCCAAAAAGCCCAGGCGGGCTAAGAGTTCGGTCATGACCTGGCCGGCAATGGCCTGCTCGGTTTCGGTAAGCTTGAGGTTTTGGAGGAATTCCAGTTCTTCGGTCACCGTCAGCTTGGTAAAATCCGAAATATTGATACCCCCCACCGTGACCCCCAAAACCACCGGGCTGAGTCGGTCACCGTGGCAGTCGGGGCAGGGTAGCGCCATCATGTAGCGCTCCACCTCTTCCCGTTCGGCATCGCTGACGTTTTCGTGGAAGCGGCGTTCCAGGTTGGGGATCACCCCCTCGAAGGGGAGTTCCACCGTGCGCTCGCCGCCGTAGTTATAGTAGGTAATTTTCAGTTTTTCCTCCCCGGTGCCGTACAAAATGGCGTGGAGTCCCTCCGGGGAAATATCGCACAGGGGGGTATTGACGGTGAAACCGTACTTTTCCCCGATGGCGGTGTAGTAGGCGCAGGACAGAGTCCCCTCGGATGCGCTTCGCCAGCCCATGGCGGCGATGCCGCCCTTGGCAAGGGGCAGGTGTTTGTCCGCAATCACCATTTCCGGGTCGATCTTCATAAAAAAGCCAAGCCCGGAGCAGGTGGGACAGCTGCCGTAGGGGTTATTGAAGGAGAAAATGCGGGGTTCCAGTTCGGGAAGCGAAATGCCGCATTCCGGGCAGGCGTAGGAGGTGGAGAAAAGCTCCTCCTCCCCATTGTCCATGCGGGAAACCACCACCAGCCCCTCCGAAAGGGTGAGGGCGGTCTCCACCGATCCGGTCAGGCGCAAAAGCTGTTCGGACCTCAGGGCGATCCGGTCCACCACCACCTCGATGGTGTGGCGCTGGTTTTTATCCAGGGTGATTTCCTCCCCCACGTCGTAAAGAGAACCATCCACCCGAACCCGGACGTAGCCTTCCTTTTGGATGCGTTCCAGAACCCTGGCGTGTTCCCCCCGCTTGCCGTAAACCAGGGGAGCCATGATCATGATACGGGTCCCTTCCCCGTAGGCCATGACCCGGTCGGCAATCTGGTCCACCGACTGACGGCGGATTTCCCGGCCGCACTTGGGACAATGGGGTACCCCGATGCGGGCCCAAAGGAGCCTGAGGTAGTCGTACACCTCGGTGACGGTGCCCACGGTGGAACGGGGATTGGCGTTGGTGGTTCTCTGCTCAATGGCGATGGCGGGGGAAAGCCCCTCGATGGAATCCACGTCGGGTCGGCCCCGCTGACCCAGGAATTGCCGGGCATAGGGGGACAGGGATTCCACGTAGCGCATCTGCCCTTCGGCGTAGATGGTGTCGAAGGCCAGGCTGGATTTCCCCGACCCGGACACCCCGGTGATCACCGTGAGCTTTTCCTTGGGAATGGTGAGCGATATATTTTTCAGGTTGTTTTGCCGGGCACCCTGAATGATCAGGTCCGACTCCGCCATGGTATTTTCAATCATTGTATTCTCCTTCAAGGGGGCGATCATATGTTTGCCATTATTCTACCACAAATCCCGAAAAAAAGAAAGGGAAAAATCACAGGGGATCCTGTAATTTTTCCCAATTGAAGCACCGCTGTTTTCCACGGAAGCAAAGGCTTATTTTGCCGCCGTTCGGGATTCTGCCGTTTGGCTTCCAATAAAGTCATCTTCCAGTATTTTGTAGCTATAGGGCATATTCTTATACACGTCATCTGCTTCGTCACCATACACCTCGGCTACGTTGTTGATTCCGGTATAATTTTCCGAATAATGTATCTCTTTCACCACGATATCCGCTTCTTCGGAATATTCGTAGCGAATTTCCAGAAAGCCATCGGTCAGCAAGTGCACGCTGGTCATAGTATAGCTTCCGGAAAGGAGATACCTCTCCTCTACACGGGCATTGACTTCTTCAGGACCATCTTCTCCCAACGTGTCAAAACTCTCCCGGTATATCCTGGTGGCAGGATCGAT
Organism: Clostridia bacterium; assembly: GCA_017547975.1. Classification (GTDB taxonomy): domain Bacteria; phylum Bacillota; class Clostridia; order Oscillospirales; family QAMX01; genus RUG11797. Next base: position 526 of record JAFYNU010000329.1, on the reverse strand, counting down.
CTCTTCCACCTTCTCTATGGCAGTGCCTACCTCAATATCGTCAAATGCACCATAGGACAGATTCTTTACCATATAAACCGGATAACCATAGGGAAGTCCTGTGTTCTCCATAAAAAAGACGTAATACCTGGCTCCGGTTTCGGTCATATAACAGGCATAATAATGACTTCCCTCCATGTGCCGGATATTCGGTGTAGGATAGTGTCCGAGAATCGTAGCAAGATTCCAGTAGGAATCGCTTGCAAACCCCAGTTGATTGACGTTTGGTGCGATATCGCAAAGCAGCTCCCCTTCGGGGTTAACGTAGGTTTCCAGTTTTTTGTTATTTCTGCGTACCGCATTTTCAAGGATGGAAACCTCTTCCGCACCCGTCCAACTCTTCACTTCCACTCGTTCAACCTTATGATGGATTTCATCCCTGTTTGCCTGACGGATACTCACGATTGCATATCCGCCCGCGAAGAAAACCAACGCTACGATTGTAACAAGCAGTACGTATCGCCATATTCTCCTTCTTTTCATTTTG
>JAFYNU010000328.1 GCA_017547975.1 Clostridia bacterium | reverse complement strand
GCAACCAGGTGTCCTGCCACTTTGACAGCACCCAGGATACCATGCGCTACCGCCTGGCCTACTCCTTCGCCATCGGCGATGCCATGACCCTGGTTTTGACCCCCGACGGCGACCTGATGACCTGCTGGGGCACCCGGGACTTCGACCACGCCCCAAGCAAGGAAAAGGCCCTGGATATGATCGCCAACCTGACCCGTTTCTACCGGGAGGAGGCCAAGCCCTATCTCTATGCCGGACGCATGGTAAAGACCCTGCCGGTGGAATGCGGCAACGTCACATACACCGCCGCCGGGCGGCCCCTCCCCCTGCCGGAGGTCATTGCCACCGCATGGCAGGCGGAAGACGGTTCCCGGGCCCAGATCCTGGTGAACCCCGGGGATGCCCCCGCCGTCTGCCGGATGGACGGCAAAGAATACACCCTCCCCGCCGGGGACGCCATTTTGATCCCGCTGACATAACAAGGAGAGATTCATGCACTATTTATTTGATTTCGACGGCGTGCTGGCCAATTCCATGCCGGTTTGGGCCAATATGTTCATGGATCTTCTGCGGGAATTCGACATCCCCATTCCGGAGGATTTTGTAAAGACCATCACCCCCCTGGGGAACCGGGGCGCCATCCGCTACTCCATCTCCCTGGGGGTCCCCCTGGACGAGGAGACCTGCTACCAAAAGGGCTTTGCCACCCTGATGGATGCCTACACCAACAAGATCCCCCTGAAGCCCCACGTGGCCGAGACCCTGAAAAGGCTGAAGGAGGCCGGTCATACCCTCCACGTCCTCACCGCCTCCCCCCACATGTTCATCGACCCCTGCCTGCACCGCTGCGGCATTTTCGACCTGTTTGACACGGTGTGGTCCATCGACGATTTCAGCTACTCCAAGGCCCAGACCGAGCTTTACGACGAAGTGGTGGCCACCCTGGGCGCCGCCCGGGAGGAATGCCTCTTCCTGGATGACAACCTGGTGTGCCTGACCACCGCCAAGAAGGCCGGGATTCCCTCCGTCGGGGTGTTTGACGAAACCTCCCGGGAGATGGCCGAGGACATCCAACGGGTCGCCGATCGCTACATCATGGATTTTTCCGAGCTTTGACACAAAAAAGCGGGAGCCACCGCTCCCGCTTTTTTTCATTGGCGCTTTTGTGAAAATACCACTCCCGGGTGGGGAAAATCTTTGAAGCTTGCACAGGCCTGGGAGGCCCCCTTGTGCAAAGGGGGATCCGCCGTAGGCGGTGGGGGATTGTCAACCTTCCCCTCCCCCCCGCAAAATGACCCGGTCGTCTGCGATCGGTCTTTGACCGATCAAGTAGGGGTTTCTTCTGTGGCACAATCCCGGTGCAAAATGACCCGGTTTCGCTTCTGCGAAATTTTCGGGCCGGTGGGGCCCGAAAAAGGGTCATCTGCGATCGGTTTGCAATCGCAAACCGATCAAGTAGGGGCGGATGCCCATATCCGCCCGGGGAGGCTTGCACAAGCTTTCGGGTTTGCGGGACGCTGTGGTCAGCGTCCCCTACGATGCAAGAGGGTAGGTTTCGCATCTTCGCCGCTCCTCCGCGGCGGGGTAGCCTTTGAAG
>JAFYNU010000327.1 GCA_017547975.1 Clostridia bacterium | reverse complement strand
TTCGAAACAGCAAAAAAATACCGCCGACCCATCCGGTCGGCGGTATTTTGGACTTGGTATTGGGAAAATCAGTCGCCGATACCGGTGTGGATGACCTTGCCCATGTTCCAAAGCTCAATGGCTTTTTTGGCGGCGGTTTCCTTTTCGGCTTCGGTTTTGTATTCGATTTCGGCGGTGTGGCTGTCACAATCGGTGCAGGCAACGTAGAAGCACCAGCCGTTTTCTTCCTCCAAAACGCCGGTTCCGTGGCAGGTGGGGCATTCGCCAAGCTCAATCAGTTCGTATTCTTTCATATCATGGATCCTTTCTTGAGTGAATCTATTTTTGATTCTCTTTTAATGTGTTAAGCGAGGAGATTAACATAACACGTATGCTGGTACAGGCAGAATTCAATTCATCATATTTTGATTTGTCGATGTATTGTGTTTTGAAAAGAAGATCAAGCCAGTACCCGGTTTCATTGGCTTCTTTTAAGGCTATTTGGAGTTTTGCAATAAAATCGGCTTTACCATGAGCATACTGTGCTTCCCTAATATTGGCACCGATGGATGTACCGCTGCGTCCAATCTGATTTGACATGATCGATTCGTGTTTTTCCTTTAGGTCTTTCACCAGATTGATAATAGAAACAGCAAAGTCGAGTGATTGGGTACGAAGTTTACTGTCGGACATAAGATCACCCTCTTGTAAATATTATACCACAAGTTTCCTGAAATGACAACCGTTAGTGAAGCTTGCCGCAAGGCGGCAAGTGAAGTTACAATCTTCGATTGTAGTGAAGTGTTGCGCTACGCACAATGTTAAGTGAAGCGTGCCACCAACGCCCGCAGGTGCTTCACAGTCCGAAGGACTGCTTAACGCGCCGTAAGGCGTGCTTAACGTGCCGATTGGCACGCTTAGTTTACAAAAAAGGGACTTGCCAAGCAAGTCCCTTTTTTGTATGGTCCGAGTGACTGGAGTTGAACCAGCGGCCTCTTGAACCCCATTCAAGCGCGCTACCAAACTGCGCCACACCCGGATGACCAACGAAATATATTATAATACAAAGAACCCGAAATGTCAAGGGAAATTCAAAAAAATAAAAATATTTTTTGAGGGGGAAAATCGGGCTATAAATTGCCAGCATTTGGGCAAGAATAGGGGAAAAGCAGGGTGTAAAGGAGGCGAAAACATGCTGATCCCCTTTTTACGGACTATACTTTTGTTCGGAGCCATCTATCTTTCTCTCCGGTTTTTGGGCAAACGGCAGGTGGGGGAGATGGAACCGTCGGAATTTGTGGTGACGGTGCTGATCTCCGAACTGGCGGCCATTCCCATGCAGGATCTGGATATTCCTCTGCTCCATGGCATCATCCCGGTGGTGGTTCTGGTGCTTCTGGAAATGATCGTTTCCCTGGTGTGCCTCCGGTTTCGGGGAATCCGCACCTTTCTGGCAGGGCGGCCGGAGTTTGTGGTGGTGAATGGGAAAATTATCGAATCCACCCTGCGCCGGGCCAGAATCACCCTGGAAGAGCTGGTGACCGAGCTTCGGCAGATGGGGGAGCACGATATATCGGGACTCAAGTACGTGATAATGGAAACCAGCGGACAGCTGAGTGTGGTGCACCGAAATCCGGAGGAGGAATATTTTCGCATCCTCATTGCGGATGGGGAAATCAACCGGAAAAATCTCCGGGCCCTGGGACGGAGCGAGGATTGGCTGGAACAGTTTGCCATTGAGCATAGGATCCGGGTGAGCGATATCTTCTACCTGGCGGTGGGAGATAAGGGAACCCTGAACTGGCAAAAAACCGAGGAGGCGGAGGGATGAAGCGATTGATCTTTTACGTTGGTATCTTTTTGGTTTTGGCGGGTCTTTCCGTTTGGTCGGGGATGGCGGTGGCCCGGGTTCACGAGGAAGCCCTGGAGGGATTGGCAGAGGCGGTTGCCCTGGCGGAGGAAGGGGAATGGAAGGAAGCCCACCGGAAGCTATCCGAAACCGGGAGTGAATGGCATTCACACCGCGCTTTTTTGGAAAGCGTGGTCTGCCGGGAGGACGTGCTGTTTGTGGAACGGAGCTTTGCCGCCGCCGCAGAAGCCCTGGAAAGCGAGGAGGACGAGTTCTTCCCCGAAGCCGCCGAGCTCCGGGTACTTCTCGAAAACCTGGTGGTCACCGACCTGCCCACCCTGGGAAGCCTGTTTTAGTGTTTGTATATGGCGGAGGTTTCTGGCCCGCCTTCTTTTCCAATCAAAAAGGGTCTGTCTTTTTATGCAAGACAGACCCTTTCGGCTTACTTACGTTCTTCCAAGTAGAGTGAGACGCGGTTTTGTATGTATTCGGCGGCTTGTTCGGCGGTGATTTCACCCACAAAGTAGCGTCCTGCTTCTTCCAACATAATGTTCTGAACGTCACCAAACATACCATCCGCAAAATGATCCACACCGGAGATCATGGCATGGCTCTTTTCGTCGGTGGTGGGATCCCAGACGGGAATTACATAGGAGGATTCCTCCGGGACAAAATCAGGAAGGAACGTTTCAATATA
>JAFYNU010000326.1 GCA_017547975.1 Clostridia bacterium | reverse complement strand
TAGTTTGATTCAATCGGCGGATGATTGCCGGGATTTCCTCCACGGTATCCACCTGCAGTTCGGGTTTGGGAATGTCGGGAAGGGCCCAGTTGCCGGTAGTTTTCACCCATACGGGAATCATGCCCACCTGGGCAGAACCATGTACGTCGTTCAGGGGGTGATCCCCGATGTAGAGCATTTCTTCAGGTGCGAAAGGGGCGCGTTCCAGGAAATAGTCAAACACACCGCGATCGGGCTTATGATACCCCGTATCCCCGCTGATGACAACCAGGTCCAGGTAGGGTTCCAAGCCCAAAAGCTTCAGCTTTGTACTTTGAAGCTCGTGAGCTCCGTTGGTGATGAGTCCGGTAAAAATCCCCATACCCCGCAGTTCCTCCAGCATGGAATAGGTGAAGGGGAAGGGGACGGCGTGGCGATGGAAAAGAGGGGCAATGTAGGCCTGGAAAAATCCTTCTTCGGGAACGTCGTCCTTCAGCACGCCCATTTTCCCCAATGCTTCCCGGATTTTGCTCCAGCCAAGGTGTACATATGCCTTGTCGCAGGCAATCAGGGCATCTGCCATTTCTACTTTTGAAAGTTCTGAGCGGAAGGGGAGCTCCTCCAAAGAAGCGGTCTCAATCAGCTTTCGCAGGGTGGCGTAGCGATCAAAAAGGGTGTGGTCAAGATCAAATACAGCAGCTTTAATCATGACGGTCACCTATCAGCACATTTCCAGCCCATTGGCGTCGGGCAAAGGAATTACCAGGGGGGTGGGCTTATCCAAATAATAGTAGGCGACAGAAGCCAGATCGTCCTGAAGCGGCAGGTAACGCCAGTCACGGCGCCAGCCGATGGCCTGGATGGTGACCTTCAGGTCCTCCTGGAAGTAGATGGGGTCGGTGATGTGCCAGCGGTAGAGGGAGAAGCGCTTCTGGGAATACTTTTCGCCAAACTGGGGAGCCACGAAAGGCATACCGGTGTAGGGGGAGGAGAAGGGCCGGTAATCGCCGTCTACGTTGAAGTCGTAAGAACCACAGAAGTAGTCTTCGGTGCCGGTGCCGCAAATGGTGGGGAATTCGTCGTCACCATCCATGAAGAACTTGATTTCACCTTCGCCCCACCAGCCACTGCTGTTGGAGCCCCAAAGCATGTAGGTGCCCACGTACTGACCGCGGCCCTGGATTTTTTCCAGAATGGTGTAATCCTGCATGTAGGGCAGGGGATTGGTACGGTTCCACTGGGCGTGGAAATAGCCAACCTCTTCGGGGAGCTTGCAAAGGGTGTAGTCGATCTGATAGTAAATGATGACATCTTCGTCCGCCAGGTTTTCCAGGGTAACCTTAAATCCCTTCTTAAAGGGCATGGTCCAGTAGCAGTTTAGGCCGCTTCCCGGATTGACGCACACAGGAATGGAGGAAATCTGGGCAAAATCCCGGTATGCACTGGCAAAAAAGTCACCAATGGGGCATTCGATGGAGGGGACTTCCGCTCCGTCCCAATAGATGCGCAAAACAAGGAGACGATTGGCAAGGATACAGCCGCCCAGAGTTGCCCAAATGTGACGAATGGATCCTTCACCCTCTTTCAAGTCAGCGGCAACAAAGGTCTCTCCGGCAGGAATGTTGACCGAGGGGGAGATCTTCCATTTTTGACCCAGGTCCCGGGCAGCCCGGGCACCGGTGCCTTCGGTGGCCATGCCGCCCTTACCCTTTTCTCCGGTGAAGTTTTCGGGGGAGATGGAGCGGGAAACAGCGTCCCGGATCATATAGAGATTCGAAAGATTGCTTTCCATAGGATTCATAGGCTCAATTCCTTTCCTGTTTGTTTTACAAATTATAACACAGTTCGGGGCATAATGCAATTGACAAAAGAATCAAACTTGTGTTATTCTATAAGGGTAAATTCACTGGAAGTCTGTCCCTTTTGAGCGGGGGCAGACCCTCCGGATGCAATACTACCATTCTTTCTGCAAAAGAAGGGAGAATCGCATGAAAAAGCTTGAAAGCGTAAGCTACAAGAACGTGAAGCTTACCGGCGGTTTCTGGAAAAAGTGGCAGGAAACGGTTGCTCTGAATACTGTGAATGCAGTGTATGAGCAATTTGCCGCCAGCGGCCGTATTTCCGCCATGACCCATACCTGGCGGGAAGGGGAGGAGAATCGTCCCCACATTTTTTATGATTCCGATATTGCCAAGTGGATGGAAGGTGCCGCCTACATCCTGCAATACGTAAAGAACCCCGAATTGGAAGACAAGGTGGATGCCATTGTCAATCTGATTGAAGACGGTATGTCCTCCGAGGGCTATTTCAATTCCTATTACCAGACCATTGAACCGGCTAATCGCTGGACCAACCGGATCAATCACGAGCTTTACTGTGCCGGACACCTGATGGAAGCGTCGGTTGCCTACTACGAAGTTACCGGCAAGCGCAAATTTCTGGATCTCATGTGCCGCTATGCCGATTACATCGAGGAAATCTTTATCCAGACCGAGGGTGCCAAGTTCTTCACCCCGGGCCACGAGGAGATCGAGCTTGCCCTTGTAAAGCTTTATAAGGCTACGGGAGAAGAACGTTACCTTGCCCTGTCCAAGCACTTTATCGACGTGCGCGGTACCCGGGAGGAAATGATGTTTGATTTCTTCAAAAATCATCCCACCTACGCCCAGGACCAAAATCCCGTCCGGGAACAGCAGAGTGCCGAGGGTCACGTGGTACGGTATACCTATCTCTTCTCCGGTGCGGCGGATATTGCCAAAGAATATGGCGATACCGAGCTTCTGGAAGCCTGCGAACGTACCTTTGACGAAGCGGTACGAAACAAGATGTATATTACCGGCGGCATGGGTAACATGAAGCATGGCGAAGCCTTTGGGCCCGCCTACTTCCTGCCGAATTTTGAAGCCTACACCGAAACCTGCGCATCCATCGGATTTATGTTCTTGGCAAAGCGCATACTGAATATGGATCCCGACAGCCGTTTCGCAGATCATCTGGAGCTTCAGATGTATAACGGTGCTCTGGCCGGCATCTCTCTGGATGGCAATTCCTTCTTCTACGAAAATCCCCTGGAACAAAAACCCACCGACCTGGAATTCTTCCATCGGGTGGGGGCAAACGGTCGTCCCGCAAGCCGGGTACGATTGTTCAGCTGTTCCTGTTGCCCGCCGAATATACTGCGCCTCATTGCCTCCCTGGGCGACTATTATTACAGCACCGACGGGAAGTGCACGATTTATACCCACCTTTACAGCGCAAACCGGGCCGAAATCAAGCTTGGCGAAAAGAAAATCGTACTGACCCAATCCACCCACTACCCCGAGGATGGCAGGGTTACGATCCGCATCACCGCCAAAGATCCGGTGAAGGCCACCCTGGCTTTCCGCATTCCCGGCTGGTGCAAAAACGCCACCGTCACCTGTGGCGGAAAATCCCCCGATAGGATTGAAAAGGGCTACGCCTATTTCGATGGCGAATGGAAAACCGGCGACAAGGTGGAACTCAATTTCCGTATGGACGTGCGGATCATGGAAGCCGACCCCAGGGTTTATGCCGATTGCGGCAAGGTGGCCCTGATGCGGGGTCCCATGGTCTACTGTCTGGAAGAAGCGGACAATGGGCAAAGCCTGGGGGACATCCGCATTTCTGCAAAACCCGGATTCAAGGTGAAGTACGAACCCGAACTTCTTTCCGGTGTGACCACCATCACCTTCCGTGGGTCCCGTCGGGACGGAGACTTTGGCGGTGCCCTATACAGGGAATACAATCCCGTACGCAAGGAAGAAACGGAATTCAAAGCCGTTCCCTATTACGCATGGAATAACCGCGGCGAGGGCGAACTTGCCGTTTGGATTTTAAGATAATGAGAGGTAAATGACCTATGGAAAAGGAAAAATTCTATATAACGACTGCGATTCCCTACGCCAGCCGTATTCCCCACATCGGTAATACTTTTGAAGCCGTATTGACCGATGCCATTGCCCGCTACAAGAAGATGCGCGGTTTTGACGTTTATATGTGCACCGGCACCGACGAACATGGTTTGAAGGTGGAACAGGTTGCCGCCGAAGCCGGCATGACCCCCAAGGAACATTCCGACATGATCTCCGGCAAAATCCGTGAAATCTGGGATATGATGGGGGTGGAGTACGATTACTTCATCCGTACCACCGATGAAGACCACGAAGAACGGGTCAGCAAAATCTTCAACAAGCTCTACGAAAACGGTTCCATCTACAAGAAGGACTACGAAGGTTGGTACTGCACCCCCTGCGAATCCTTCTTCACCGATTCCCAGATTGTGGAAAAGGACGGCGTACAGGTTTGCCCCGATTGCGGTGCCCCCCTTACCCGTGAGAAGGAAGCCGCCTACTTCTTCAAGCTTTCGGAATACGGTCCCAAACTGATTGAATACTTTGAAACCCATCCCGATTTCATCGTACCCGAATCCCGCAAGAACGAAATGATCAACAACTTCCTGAAGCCGGGACTTCAGGACCTCTGCGTTACCCGTTCCACCTTTACCTGGGGTGTCAAGGTTCCCTTTGATCCCAAGCACGTGGTTTACGTATGGATCGATGCCCTGAGCAACTACATCACCGCCCTGGGTTATGATCCCTTGGGTGAGCACGGCGAGAACTTCAAAAAATACTGGCCTGCCGATCTTCACGTGATCGGTAAGGACATCGTACGTTTCCACACCATTTACTGGCCCGCCATTCTGATGGCACTGGACGTACCTCTGCCCAAGCAGGTACTGGGTCATCCCTGGTTGCTGTCTGGCGCGGATAAGATGAGCAAGTCCAAAGGCAACGTGATCTATGCCGATGAATTGGTAGACTTCTTCGGTCGGGATGCGATCCGTTACTATCTGCTTTCCGAAATGTCCTTCTACAACGACAGCTCCATCACTTACGATCTTCTCATTGACAAGATCAACAATGACCTTGCCAATATTTTGGGCAACCTGGTAAGCCGCACGGTAGCCATGATCAACAAGTACTTTGGCGGTACTTTGGATAATCGAGGCGAAAAGACAGTCGAGGATGACGATCTCTTTGCCGTTCGGAATGAATCGGTTGCCAAGTACGCCGAACTGATGGACAGCTACCATGTAGCCGATGCCATCGACGCCGTATTTACCCTGCTGAAGAGAAGCAACAAGTACATCGACGAAACCGCTCCCTGGGCTCTTGCCAAGGACGAAACCAAGAAGGCGCGCCTGAAGGCTGTCCTTTACAACCTTTGTGAATCGGTTCGTACCGCAACCGTCATGCTCAAGCCGATCTTCCCCGAAACCTGTGACCGCATCTTCGCCATGCTGGGCGTAGAAGGTGCTGATTGGGAAAGCATTGCTGCCTTCAACGAAAACGGCAGCTACAGCGTAGGCAAAGCGGAACCTCTCTTCGCCCGTATCGACAAGGAAGCCAAACTTGGCGAGGTCAATGCCTACTACGAATCCAAGAAAGAAAAGCCGGTGGTTTATGCCGAAGTGGAACCTGAGATCACCATCGAAGATTTCATGAAGGTGGACCTGCGTGCCGCCAAGGTTCTGGAATGCGAAAAGGTCGCCAAGTCGGATAAGCTTCTCCGCTTTACCCTGGATCTTGGCTATACCCAGAAGCAGGTACTTTCCGGCATTGCCAAATATTACAAACCGGAAGAGCTGATCGGCAAGACCGTTATGGTGGTTGCCAACCTGAAACCCGCTAAACTGCGCGGACAGCTCAGCGAAGGCATGATCATTTCGGCCGACGTGGCACG
>JAFYNU010000325.1 GCA_017547975.1 Clostridia bacterium | reverse complement strand
GCCGGTGGTGATGGTGTAGGCTTCCCCAATGGTGCCGGGTTTGAAAAGCAGATTGGCAATCAGCTTGCCGGAGTTCCCTGCCCAATCCAGGCCTGCGTGAAGGTTTTTGGTCACAAGGGGCATATAGAGCACTTCCTTTTCCAGCACATCGTGGCCCGAGTGGGTCAGAATATCCAGCCGCCGGTCGGAGAAGGAGATCACCGGGCGTACCACCGTCCAGTTTTTCCGTCCCTGGAAAGCCGCAAGATAGCGTTCCCCACGGGACTTGGACATGGCATACTTTTCGTTCTGATGGAGGTTGGGGTCGTCCACCACGTCGATCAGCTTGGGGGAGCTTTCGGTGATGGGATGCTCCAGGTCGGCATAGGTGCGGTAGGAGGAAAGGAAGATCATGTGGTCACAGTTTTCCGAAATGAGCTTGTGGTACGGTTCGTAATCGGCCACCTCAGGATAGTGGATAAAGTTGACCACCCCGTTATACCGATTTTCGGCAAAGAGCTTTTCCAAAAGCTCCAGGGACACCCGTTCTGTAAAATAGCGAAGGTCGGGGTTATCCGACAGGTAGTTTTCCAGGCAGATGATATCTACCCGGTGGCCCAGGCGCAAAAGTTCCTTTGCGGTGTAGCGGCCCAGAGTGCCGCCCCCGGCAATCAACAATACACGTTTCTTTTCCATAGCTTCCTCCATTTATTCCACTTCGCCCCGGATGATGGCGGCCAGATTTTCGCTCAGGATTTCCCGGCGGTCGTCGTCCACCAGGCTGAAGCGGTTGCCGTCGTTGGGGGTAGAAAGATAATTCCAGACACAATAGGGAATGTCGTATTCCTTGAGCAGGGAGATCATATCCCGCATCCAGTTTTCCCGCCAGGTGATGTTGGCGTGGCGGATGGTGCCAAATTCGCCGCACCACAGGAATTTATCGGGATGGGCTGCCACAAAGTCGAAGGCGGGCTGCATGTAGCTTCGGAGATAGTCCTTGTCCATAACCTCCAGGCCGGGATAGCCGTTTTCGTCCCCACAGACCACCCGCTGGAAGTCCCGGTAGCGTTCAATATCCCCCGGCCAGGGCATTTTACGGTTGTAGTAAAGGGGCCCAGCCTGCAGGACCCCCTGCTGGTGGGTAAACTCGTGGGGGGCATAGCTGTGGAAGGTATAGAGGATGTTTTCGTCCTCGTAAATCCTGATGTCCCGAAGTCCCGGAGGATTGTTCCATTCGGTGCCGCCCACAATGATGAGGCGGTCCGGATTCCTTTCCCGAATGGCAGCGATGGTGGCCTCCGCAAGGGCATTCCACTCTTCGGCGGTGGCGGACACCACTTCGTTGAGAAGCTCGAACACCACGTCGTTTTCCCCGGCAAATGCATCCTCCAGCATGGCCCACAGGGCGGTAAACCGGGCAGAAAGCTCCGGGGACTGCATGAGTCCCGCCTCCTCCAGAATATCGCAGTAGTTTCCCACCGCCTTGTGCATATTTAACACCGGGCGAAGGCCGTATTTCCGACACCAGCCCACGAAGTTTTTGAGAAGGGTGACGATTTCTGGACGGTAAACGTAGGGGGCTTCCTCCACCACGATCTGGTCAAAGCCCAGCCGGATGTGATCCATGCCCAGGGAGGCGATGTAGGCCACGTCCTTTTCGGTGATATAGCTTTGAAAATGCTCCATATCCCCGATGGTCAGACAGAGGCGCTTGTCCCGGGGGAGCACGTTGAAGCGTTTATAGTTGGTGAGCCAGCCGCCAATACCCATGCCGCGGCTGAGTCCGGGAATCTTTTTCATAGTCGTTTCTCCTTAATACGGATTGGCAGGGAAGATATCCCATGCCGAAAGCTCCTTCAGCCCCTCCCCAAGAAGGGTAACCCTTTGGGCTCTTTCGGGATTGGTAGGATAGACCCGGCGGCAAATGGCCTGGCGGGTGTTGGCATATACCTCCACCACCGACTTGTCCACGAAAATATCCAGTTCCAGTTCTTCCCCTTCTTCCAGAGCAAAGGGGGCTTCTTCCAGGATCTTCCATCCCTCGCTTCCGCTTTGGGTTGCGTCAAAGATGAGCTTCTTTTGGGCCGGATCGTAATAAATGTCGGTATATTCCCCGGCTTCCGTGTCCTCCCGCAGGCGTAATCCCTGCTTTCCCTTCCCATCAAAGGTGAGCTTTGCCCGGAAGGCATCCCCCTTCACGGGAAGAACTCCGTCGGTCACATCCCCCATGGACTTGGGGTGGTATTGGAGGCGTTCCAATTCCTCCGCCGGGGCCATGCGAAGGACTCCCTCCTGCCACCAGACGCACCGGGG
>JAFYNU010000324.1 GCA_017547975.1 Clostridia bacterium | reverse complement strand
TATCGTGGTGGGGGTGGAGGTGTCCGAAGCGGTGCGCCCCTCCTGCCGCCGGGCGGTGTTTACCCCGGAGGAATTTTACGAAAAGTACGCCCTTTTCGGGCTTTGCCGTTACGACCTTCTGGACCAGGTCCCTCCTTTGGATAAGGAACAGGATGCCCTTTTGTGGAAGAGCGGATTGCAGTACAACCGCCCCAAAATCGCGGTGGACAACGGCAACCGCTCCAACTACCTGGCGGGGGAGACGGTGTTGATCTCGGTGTTTGGCGACGGGAGCGATACCCTGGACCTGATGCGCAACGGGGAGGTTATCAAAAGCCTGCGGGTGGATGCCAGAGCCATGATCCCCATGGAGCCCCAGCCGGGCTATTACACGGCATCCCTGCGGCAAGCCGGGGAGTCGGTGGAATTTGCGGTGAATCGGGCAAATATCATCCACACCCTCCGGGATGGGGAAATTACCATCCATGCCGACCCCCAGGATCCCGAAAGCCGCATCCTTTACGCCGATTTCCGGGTGAAGGGGGAGCGGGTGGCCGCTCTGGCAAGGTACGAGGAATTGACCGATGAAGAGATGGAGACCGGGTGCTTTACCCGCCCCATTCCCCCGGACGGGGAGAACTACAAGGTGTATTTTGAAAACAAATACGGGGTTTGGACCCACCCCATGACGAAAATCGAATAAAAAACCGCCCCGGTGCAGTGCATCGGGGCGATATTTGTTTGGAGACTCGGTGTGTACTCCGGTTCTGCCGGAGAAAGGGGAGGGGTGAATCGTTTTCGCCCTCAGGCAAGCATATCCATCAGGTCACGGAGGGCGGTTTCAAACTTGACACCGTACCAGTGGTCGGCGTCACCCTGGGTGTTGAGGATGCATTTTACCGTGTAATCGGCGGCGATCTTTGCGGCTTCGAAGATGTCCTTGTCGTTCATCAGGGCGCCGGTGAAGGCGGAGGCGTAAACGTCCCCGGTTCCGTGGCAGCCCTTGGCGATCTTTTCGTGTTCGTAATAGCGGATGACACCATTTTCGTACACGACAACGCCGGTTTTCCCGGGAGCGTAGCCCACGCCGGTGAGAACGATGGTCTTTGCGCCCAGCTTGGTGAGCTTGTCGAGAAGTTCCTTCACGTATTCTTCACCGTAGGTTTCGCGGTATTCCACGTCGGCCAGGAAACAGGCTTCGGTGATATTGGGAATCAAAATGTCTGCCGATGCGCAAAGCCCACGCATGGCGGCCACGTACTCGTCGTTGAAGATGGAATAGAGACTGCCGTTATCTGCCATGGCAGGATCCACGATGCGGACGCAATCGGCGGTTCCCATGGTGTTGAGAATGTTCTGCACGTAGCCAACCTGCTTGATGCTGCCCAGATAACCGGTATAGATGGCCTGGAATTTCAGGTTTTCCTTCTGCCAATGGGCCTGGATGGCGGGCATGTCATCCGTAAGGTCCCGGAAGGTGAAGCCGCTGAAGCCGGAGGTATGGGTGGAAAGCACCGCAGAGGGAAGAATGCAGGTTTCCAATCCGCAGGCGGAGAGGATGGGGAGGGCCACCGTCAGGGAACACTGGCCCACGCAGGAAATGTCTTGGATGGTTAGAATTTTTTTGTATGCCATTTGGGTTTGCTCCTTGCTTTTTGATGCTATCCAGTATATAATGAAATTGTAAATATGAAAATAGTCAGAACGGGAGAAAATTATATATACAGATGAAGTACGTGATCGATAAAAACGACCGTCCGGTGTATCTGCAGATCTATCGGCAGATTCGGCAGGACATTATTGGCGGGATCTATCCCTTCGGCACAAAACTGCCCTCCATGCGGCTTCTTTGCGATGAGCTTGGGGTCAGCATGGTCACGGTGGACCACGCCTATTCGCTTCTTTGTGACGAAGGATACGTGGAATCCCGGGAAAAAAGCGGATTTTTTGTGATCTTTCGGGAGTCCGACGGGTTCGCCGCGCCGGCGGAAAGAAACACGCCCCACAGCATAACCCATCATACCTATCCCGATTTTCCCTTTTCCATTCTTGCCAAAACCATGCGGCGGGTGCTTTCCGAGTATGCCGACCTGCTTTGCGAAAAATCGCCCAATGCGGGGATCACCGAGCTTCGGGAGGCAATCAAAAGCTATCTGATCCGCAACCGGGGGATGCGTGTGGAAAGCGATCAGATCGTCATTGGCTCGGGGGCAGAATATTTGTACGGACTCGTCATTGCTTTGCTGGGAAGGGGACGGGTGTACGGCATTGAATCGCCGTCCTATCAAAAAATCGAGCAAATCTACCGGGCGGAAGAGGTGGAGTATGAAAGGCTTCCCCTGTCCCACGACGGCATTGCAAGCGCCGCCCTGGCGGAAACCAGGGCCAGTGTGATCCATACCACCCCCTACAGAAGCTTTCCCACGGGCATTACCGCATCGGCCAACAAACGCTACGAATATATCCGCTGGTCGGGCAAAAAGGGGCGTATGGTGATCGAGGATGATTTTGAGTCGGAGTTTTCGGTATCCACCAAGCCGGAGGATACCCTGTTTTCCCTGTCCGGTTACGACAACGTGATCTACATGAATAGTTTTTCCAAAACCATTTCCCCCGCCCTGCGGGTGGGATATATGGTTTTGCCCAAGAGTCTGGTGGGCGAGTTTGAGAAAAAGCTCGGTTTCTATTCCTGCACCGTACCAACCTTTGAGCAATTCGTGATTGCGGAGCTGATTAACAGCGGAGACTTTGAGCGGCATATCAACCGGGTCAGACGGAGACTGAGAAAGGCCCGTTGAAACGGGCATCCGGAAAAGAGGAATGGTTGCATTCTTTCCGGGATAGTGGTATGATAATGGGGAAATCCAGGAGAAAAAGGAGAACACAGAATGCATGTAAAGGATAAAATCATGCTGAATCGGGATGGGCTGGAAAAATTCGGTCCCATTAACATCGTCATTTTCGGTGACAGCGTGTCCCATGGGGCGGTGAACGGCTATAACGATTACGAAAAGGTGTACTGGAACCTTCTGAAAAAGAAGATGAATGCCTACCGGGACTACATGCCGGTGAACATGATCAATGCCTCCATCGGCGGCACCAGCGCCCATGCCTCCCTGGAGCGTATGGAAAAGCAGGTGTTTGCCCATTTGCCCGATCTGGTGATCGTTTGCTTCGGCCTGAATGACGTGAACGGCACCCTGGAGGAATATCTGGATGCCCTGAAGCAGATCTTTGACCGCTGCCGCAGGGAGGGCTGTGATGTGATCTTCATGACCCCCAATATGCTCAATACCTACGTGGCCGATGACGCTCCGGCGGAATACCGGGAATACGCCTTCAAGACCGCCGACATGCAGAATACCGGCAGAATGGACCTTTTCATGTCTTCCGCCATGGCCCTGGCAGGGGAGATGGGGGTTCCGGTATGTGACTGCTACTCCAAGTGGAAGGAGCTTGCCAGGACCCAGGACACCACCATGCTCCTGGCAAACCGCATCAACCACCCCACCAGCGAAATGCATGTCATGTTTGCCGAATCGCTTTACGACATGATCCTGGGGGACGGCGCCCCCGGCGGCGAGGGCGACAGCACCATGTTTCGGGAATAAATGCAAAAAAGGAACACCGTGAAAGAGACACTTCGTAAAGAAGTTGTCTCTCTCGGTTTTTATATATACAAAGCAAATGACACTTTGCACATTGAATGTGAAAGTGTCATAGTGGGTTATATACTTTGAGAAAGGTAAAAACAAGCCGAAAAACAGCAGATTCTTTTCGGCTTGTGAAGTGAAGTTTTTGCTGACGCAAAAGTGAAGTTGCTCGCTTTGCTCACAGTGAAGCTTGGTCTTGCAGACCAAGTGAAGTTAAGT
>JAFYNU010000323.1 GCA_017547975.1 Clostridia bacterium | reverse complement strand
ATCGTCTTAATCGGTAGTATTCACCGATGTAATCAATTTCAGCCATGTTGTTCTCCTTAACCAAAAGGATTTTACCCCCTTCCGGAGAAGGGGTGGGAGGTTTATTATACTATATTCTGACCGGTTTGGCAAGTCGGTCAAAAAAGTATGGAATATGAAAAAATTATCTTTACAAAGACCAGAGAAAAACGGTATAATAGGCCTAAGAAACAGGGGGAATTCCCTGGTGAAAAGGAGATCATCCTATGCAGGTTAAGAAGTTTTTGCAGGACCATGCCGCAGGCTCTCACAAAAAGGCAATGCCGATTCTTTCCTTCCCCTCCACCGCCCTTTTGGGGTGTTCGGTGCGGGAACTGATCGCCTCTTCCGATAAGCAAGCCCAGGGAATGGCCGCTGTGGCGGCCCGTTGTCCCTCGCTGGCTTCGGTCAGCATGATGGACCTTTCGGTGGAAGCTGAGGCTTTTGGCAGTACCATGGTGGCTTTTGAGGATGAAGTTCCCGCCATCACCGGCATCCTGGTGGAGACGCCGGAGGATGCCGAAAATCTCGCGGTACCCGAAGTGGGTGCCGCCCGTACCGGTCTTTACGTGGAGACCATCCGTAAGGCCTGCGAGCTGATTACCGACCGTCCGGTGTTTGCGGGGGTCATCGGTCCCTTCTCCCTGGCGGGCCGTCTGATGGGCGTTTCGGAAATCATGCTGAATTGCTACGACGAGGAAGACATGGTGCACACCGTCATGCGGAAAGCTACCGACTTCCTGAAAAAATACATCCTGGCCTACAAGGAAGCAGGGGCTGTGGGTGTGGTGATGGCTGAACCCCTCACCGGTATCATGTCCCCCTCCCTGGCGGAAGAATTTTCCGCCCCCTACGTTAAGGAAATTATTGAAGCGGTGCAAACCGAGGAATTCGGGGTGGTTTACCACAACTGCGGTGCCAGCGTGGAAGCCATGCTTCCCTTCCTTTACGACCAGGGTGCCGTGGCCTATCACTTTGGGGATGCGGTGGACCTGGGAAGTATTCTTGCCAAAACGCCGGAGGATATCGTGGTGATGGGCAACATCAGCCCGGTATTTGAATTCAAGGATGGCACCCCCGAAAGCATCCGAAAAGCGGTTTTGGACCAGATGGAAGCCCTGAAGGATTTCAAAAATTACATTCCCTCCTCCGGCTGCGACATCCCGCCCAAGGCTTCCTGGGACAATATCGATGCTTACTTCCGGGCAGTTGGGGAGGTGGCATTATGAGCCGTCCCGTCGTTGCCATGACCGGGGAATTGCAGGGGGAGAACATTCACCTGCATCAGCGCTATTTCAACGCTCTGTGGGATGCCGGTATGATGCCGGTGGCGCTTCCGGCAAGATTGGACTGGACCCGTGCAGAGGAGTATGCCGATCGGTTCGACGGTTTTCTCTTCACCGGCGGGGGAGACGTGGACCCCAAGTATTACATGGAGGACCGCCATCCCAAATGCGGGGAACCCAATCCCGAACGGGACAGCTTTGAACTTTCCCTTTTGACCTCGGTGATGCTGCGGGATAAGCCGGTGCTTGGCATTTGCAGGGGGATCCAGCTGTTGAACGTGGGACTTGGCGGAAGCCTTTACCAGCACGTGGAAGGGCATGCCAACAGTGACGATCCTGTGTGGCATGACGTTTACGTCAGGGAAGGTACCCTGCTTTACGATATTGTGGGAAAAGAAAAAATTCGCGTCAATTCCTGGCACCACCAGATGGTGAAGGGAACCGGAAAAAGCGTAAAGGTATGTGCCGATATTGAAGACGGTCGAACCGAGGCCATTTGGATTCCGGGACGCAAATTTTTCCTGGGTGTGCAATGGCACCCCGAAATGTATTATGCTCAGGACGAGGATGCAGCGAAGATATTCAAAGCCTTTGCTGCCTCTATGGAAATGTGAGGACGTGCGTATGAAAACCTACCGGGAAGAAGCAAAGAACCTGCCGGTGGCAGGGGAGTATGATGTTTTGGTGATCGGTTCCGGTCCCGCAGGGATGGGTGCCGCCATCATGGCCGCCCGGGGCGGCGCAAAGGTGCTGGTTTTGGAGCAGAGCGGTATGGCGGGAGGGGTTTCCACCGCCGGCCTTATGAGCCATTGGACCGGAACTTCGGGAAGCAAGCTCTACCGGGAAATCCTGCTTCGCAGTGCCGAAAAGAACGAGGGGGATTTCAAGAACCGTCCGGTGATTGAAATTGACCCGGAAAAATTGAAGCTCTTATATCTGGAAATGCTGGAGGAGGCGGGTGCTTCTATCCGCTTCTACAGCTTTGTATCGGCCTCCATTATGGAAGGGGACCGGATCGCCGGTGTCATCACAGAAAGCAAGTCCGGCCGGGAGGCTTTCCTGGGGAAAATCGTGATCGATGCTTCCGGGGATGGGGACGTGGCCGCAAAAGCGGGAGTTCCCTATTTTGTGGGTCGGGAAAGCGATGGGAAAATGCAACCCGCCACCATCATGTTCAAGGTGGCCGGGGTGGATTACGACCGGGCGGTTCTCCTGCCAAGCTTCGAATCCACCTACGAAACCCCCAAGGGTGAATTGCAGGCATTGGCCCGGGAGCACCTGCCGGCTCCGGCGGGGCACGTTCTGCTTTACAAATCTACCCTGCCCGGGGTGGTGACCTGCAACATGACCAACTGTACCGGTATCGACGGCACCTCTGCGGAAAGCCTGACCCGGGCTGAAATCGAGTGCCGCAAACAGATTTATACCATCGAGGCCTTCCTGCGGGAGTTTGTGCCGGGTT
>JAFYNU010000322.1 GCA_017547975.1 Clostridia bacterium | reverse complement strand
CGCTCCATCCGTCTGACCGCCCGGCTTGGCTCGAAGCACTGGGTGGTGCACCCCATCATGCCCTGCACCGTGGAGGACCTGGATAACGGCATGGCAGAGGAAACCTGGAAGCTGAATATCGACTTCATGCAAAAGCTCCTGGCGGTTGCCCGGGAGGAGGACGTGATCATCTGCCTGGAAAATATGCCCATGCTCCGCTTCTCCCTGGCCCGGCCGGAGGGCATCATGCGGGTGGTGAACGCCATGGATGACGATCACTTCGCCGTCTGCCTGGACACCGGCCACGTGGCGGTCTTCCCTGATGAGGACATTGCCGACGCTGTGAAAACCTTTGGGGATAAGCTCAAAATCATGCACGTCCACGACAACTCCGGCCGTGGGGACGAGCACAAGCATCCCTACTACGGCATCCTGGATTGGAAAAAATACGCCGCCGCCCTGAAGGAGATCGGGTTTGACGGAGTCTTCTCCCTGGAAACCCTGCCCTCCGTCAAGCTTCCCGATTCCCTCTTCCTGGAAGGGGCCGCCCATCTGGCCCATATTGTGGACGAAATTCTGGCATAAAGGAGAAAAGCTATGTATTTTCAGATCGAAAAGTTTGCGGTAAATTATAACGAACGCCCCGGCACCCTGGTGGCCGACGCCCCGGTCTTCACCTGGGCCGCCCGGCACTCTGCCGATGACCAGCATCAGTCGGCCTATTCTCTCGCCGTCAGCCGCAATGGGGAAGCGGTTTGGGAAACCGGCCTGGTGGAAACTGCCTCCCAGCGGGCGGTGTATGCCGGTCCCGGGCTGGAATCGGGGCTTTATGAGGTGACCCTCACCATCCGGGACAAGGATGGTGCCGAAAGCGGTCAGGCCAAAACCACCTTCCGGTTCGAAGGCAAGCGGGAGTGGGTCGGCAAGTGGATCACCACCGCCGACGGGATCAACACCGACGGCGCCAAGTATTTCCACAAGGGGATCACCCTTTCCGAAAAGCCGGCGGAGGCCATGCTCTTTGCCTCCGGCATCGGCTACCAGTATATCACCATCAATGGGGCAGACGTGGAGAAATCCTTCATGAATCCCGCCGTGTCCCAGTTTGATAAAATCTGCTACTACACCGTAACCGACGTGACAGACGCCCTGCAGGAAGGCCAAAACGGCATCTTCGCCATCCTGGGCAACGGCTGGCGCAGTATGGACGGCTATTTCGAAGCCGAAAAGAAACAGTACAACAACCAGCTTCTCTTCGGGGATTGCCGGCTGATGGTACAGCTGGAGCTCACCTACGCCGACGGGCGTAAGGAGGTCATCGGCACCGACGAATCCTGGCTTTCGGGCTACGGTCCCATCGTGAAAAACTCCATCTTCGATGGGGAAGTGTGGGATATGCGCGCCGCCATCCCCGGCTGGGATACCCCGGAATTTGACGGGGCGGGCCTCATCCCCTCCATCCCGGCAGCGGGTGAGGTGGGTACCCTCATTCCCCAGCTCCACGAGCCGGTGAGAGAGCGGGAACGCCTGGCCCCCAAAACCATCCACCGTGCCGCCGACGGGGGCTACGTGCTGGACTTCGGAATCAACATCGCCGGTATCGGCTGTCTGAAAATCCCCTGTGACCTTCCTGAGGGTAGCGAGATCACCCTGGAATTTGCCGAGGAGATTCTGCCCGATGGGGACCTGGACAAGGAAACCCTCCGCCGGGCCAGGGG
>JAFYNU010000321.1 GCA_017547975.1 Clostridia bacterium | reverse complement strand
TCCGGGGCACCCACGTCAATATCCTGCTCAATGCCGCAAAGAATGCGGATTTTACCCGCATATTTTGCCTTCAGGTCGTTGATTTCCTTCCGATAGGATGCTGACTGGACCGGTGACATGCCGTACAGGATTTCCGGGGGCAGGGTAGTCATGCAATGCTCCGAAAAGCCAATCTCCGGACAACCCAGGGCAATGGCGGTTTCCACCATTTCCTCAGGTGTATCCTTTCCATCACAGTAGGTAGTATGGGTATGGTAATTGGAAAGATTCATTTGGTCATCTTCTCCTGTTTAACCTTGTGGTCAATAACGTGGCGGGAAGCCAGCTCCCGGTGAATATCTTCGGTGGTGATACCCATCTCCACCATCAGCACCATCACGTGGTAGGCCAGGTCAGCGATTTCATAAACCGTTTCGGCCTTATCGTCGGCCTTTCCGGCGATGATGACCTCGGTGCATTCCTCCCCTACCTTCTTCAGGATCTTGTCAATGCCCTTTTCAAAAAGATAGGTGGTGTAAGAACCCTGGGGCATGGTGGCCTTCCGGTCGAGAAGAAGTCCATAAAGACCTTCCAGGCTGAACTCCTGCTTGTCCTCGCTCTGGTAAATGGGGTTGGTAAAGCAGCTGTCACTGCCGGTGTGGCAGGCGGGACCATCCTTTTCCACCATTACCGTCAGGGCATCCCCGTCACAATCGGCGGTGATGGACACAATATGCTGGTAGTTACCGCTGGTTTCCCCCTTGAGCCACAGTTCCTTGCGGGAACGGCTCCAGAAGCAGGTCAGCCCCTTTTCCATGGAAATACGCAAGCTCTCCCGATTCATATAGGCAACGGTCAGCACCTTCTTGGTGATAGCATCCACCACCACGGCGGGAATCAAACCGTTTTCGTCAAATTTCAAAGTATCCACGTTGATCATAATGAAAGCCTCATACAAATATTATTTTTTGCCAGTTCCCGCTTCAGGTCGGGAATTTTGACCTCTCCAAAGTGGAAGATGGAGGCGGCAAGCCCCGCATCCACCCCGGGAACCGAATGGAACAGATGAATAAAGTCCTCCACCCCGCCGGCTCCGCCGGAGGCGATCACCGGCACGTTTACCACGTCGCAAACCGCCCGGAGCATTTCAATATCAAAACCCTTTTTCACGCCGTCGGTGTCGATGGAGTTGACCACCACTTCTCCGGCTCCCCGTTCCACCGAGGTCCGGATCCATTCAATGGCATCCATGCCGGTATTTTCCCGGCCACCCTTGGCAAAAACGGTGAATTTGCCATCCACCCGTTTCACGTCAGCCGAAAGCACCACGCATTGACTGCCGTAGCGCTTGGCGGCTTCTTCCACCAAATCGGGATTTCGGATGGCACCCGAATTGACGCTGACCTTGTCGGCACCGCTTTTGAGCACCCGGTCAAAGTCGGCAAGGGTATTGATCCCGCCGCCCACGGTCAAGGGGATGAAGATGGTGGAAGCCACCTCCCGCAGAATATCGGTAAAGAGGGCGCGTCCCTCCGCCGATGCGGTGATATCGTAAAACACCAGCTCATCCGCCCCGTTTTCGGAGTAGTAGGACGCCAATTCCACCGGGGAAGACACGTCGTTTAAGCCCTGGAAATTGACCCCCTTCACCACACGTCCGTCCCGGACGTCCAGGCAGGGAATGATGCGTTTGGAAATCATTTTGTCACCTCCAAAGCCTGGCGCAGATCAATGGCACCGGTGTAGTATGCCTTGCCGATGATGACACCGTAAAGGTCCATATCCCGCAGGGCGATCACGTCCTCCAGGGTGGAGACCCCGCCGGAGGCGATCAGGTTCATACCGGTTTCCCGGCTGAGTTTTTGGTAAAGTTCCCGATTGGTGCCCCGCATGGCCCCGTCCCGGGAAATATCGGTACAAATAACGGTTTTCACGCCGATTGCTTCCATTTTCCGAAGGAAATCCTCCAGGGAGTAGTCCGAAAGCTCCTTCCAGCCCTTGATGGCGATTTTTCCATCCCGCACGTCGGCACCCACGGCGATTTTCTCCCCATAGAGCGCCACCGCTTCCCGAAGGAAGGCTTCATCCTTCACCGCGGCTGTGCCCAGAATGACCCGGCCCACCCCTGCATCCAGGTAGGCCTTCACGGTTTCCAGACTGCGGATGCCCCCGCCAATCTCCACAAAGAGACCGGTCTCCCGGGCAACCGAGGCGACCACCGAAAGATTGGGGGTTCCCCCATCCCGGGCGCCTTCCAGGTCCACCATGTGGATGGCCTTGGCGCCGCAGGCTTCGAAATCCTTCGCCACCGAAAGCGGGTCGGTGGAGTAGACCTGCATCTGGGCATAATCCCCTTTATACAGGCGAACCGCCTGTTTTTCATATAAATCTATGGCCGGAAACAGGATCATTTCGCCACCCCTTCCGCAAATGCTTTCAGGATACCAAGACCCACCTTACCGCTTTTTTCGGGGTGGAATTGGCAACCCATCACGTTATCCAGGGCCACCGCCGCCGTTAGGGGGGCGCCGTATTCGGTTTCGGCCACCAGGCTTTCGGCACAATCAGCCGCATAGTAGGAATGCACGAAATACACCGAATCCCCCTCCTTCACGTAGCGGAACAGAGGGTGTTCCCGGGTAAAATGCAGATTATTCCATCCAATCTGGGGAATCTTGAGTCCCCGGGGAATCACTTCCCCAATGGGACGGACTTCCCCCCGAAGCAAACCCAAGCCCTGGTGTACGCCAAATTCCAGGCTCCGGTCAAAAAGCAGCTGCATGCCAAGGCAAATGCCAAGCAAGGGCTTTCCCTTTTCCACTTCTTCCCGCAAAACCTGGTCCAGGCCGCTTTGGCGGAGTTTTTCCGCTGCATCCCCAAAGGCGCCTACCCCGGGAAGCAGGAGCTTGTCGGCTTCCCGAAGCACCTTTTCATCGGGGGTCACGATCGCATCCGCTCCGATACAGGCCAGGGAGGAGCGCAGGGAAAAGAGGTTCCCCACCCCATAATCCAAAATTGCAATCATGCCAGCACCCCTTTTGTGGAGGGAATTTCCCCGCCCAGTTTGGGATCAATTTCCACAGCCTTTGCCAGTGCTCGGCCCAGGGCCTTGAAGGCTCCTTCAATGATGTGGTGGGAATTGTTGCCCGCAAGCTTTTGGAGATGCAGGGTCAGCCCCGCCTCTCTGGCAAAGGCAACGAAGAATTCCTCGCATAGTTCGGTATCAAAGGTACCCACCTTCTGGGTAGGAATGGGCAGGACGCCGTAATAGCCGCCCCGGCCCGAAATATCCACCGCCGCCAGAATCAGTGCTTCATCCATGGGCAGGGTAATATCGCCGTAACGGGTGATGCCCTTTTTGTCCCCCAGGGCCTTGCGGAAGGCCTGTCCCAGGACGATTCCCACGTCCTCGGTCAGGTGGTGATCATCCACCTGTCTATCCCCGGTGGCGGAAAGAATCATATCAAACCGGCCGTGACGGGTAAACAGCGTAAGCATGTGATCCAGAAAACCGCACCCGGTTCCAATCTGGCCCTTGCCACTGCCGTCCAGCTCCAGGCGCAGAGTAATTTGCGTTTCGGTGGTATTGCGTGTAATGGAGGTTTCTCTCATACAGGTTCTCCCTTCAAAATATCCCGAACGGCATCCACCAGGGCATCCATCTGCCCGGCGGTACCAACGGTAATCCGGTTCCAATCCCGGATACGGGTGGAAGTAAAGTGCCGCACCAGGATCCCCCGATCCTTCAGTGCCAGGTAGAGGGCTTCCCCATCCATGGCGTCGGTTTTAGCGAACAGGAAATTGGTTTTCGAATCGGTAACACGGAAGCCCAGGGCTTCCAGTTTTTCTTTGGCGTACTCCCGGTTTTGGATGATGGTCTGAATATTTTTTGCGTAATAGTCGTGCTCCCGAATGGCGGCGGCACCAGCCTCCATGGTCATGCGGTTCACGTTGTAGGGGTTGGTGGAATAGCGAAGCCGGTTCAGGTCGGCCATCAGTTCGGCATTTCCGATACCGAATCCAAGCCGTGCCCCCGCCATGGAGCGGGATTTGGAAAAGGTACCGGTAACCAGCAAATTGTCGTACCGGTCCACCAGGGCAACGGCACTTTCGCCGCCAAAATCTACGTAGGCCTCGTCCACCACAACCACGCGGTCGGGATTGGCCCGGAGGATCGTTTCAATATCCGAAAGGGGCAGGGCAAGTCCCGTAGGTGCGTTGGGATTGGCAATGACGATGGTATGGTCGTTTCCCAAGTAGTCAGCCACGTCTACGGTGAAATCCTCCCGCAGAGGGGCCACGTCGTAGGGGATGTGGTTGAGCTCGGCAAACACCGGATAGAAGCCATAGGTAATATCGGGGAACAGGAGAGGGCTTTTTTCGTCCCCAAAGGCCATGAAAGCAAAGTTGAGCACCTCGTCCGACCCGTTGGTGGCAATCACCTGCTCCTTTTTGACCCCGTAAAAGGCCGCCAAGGCTTCCCGGATGGAGGTACATTCCGGATCGGAGTAGAGGTTGCTTTGGTAAGCCTCATTTCCGGCGGCGGCCACCACCCCCGGAGAGGGCGGGAAGGGAGATTCATTGGTATTCAGCTTGATATATTTGCGGTCCCTGGGCTGTTCCCCCGGAACGTAGGGGGCCAGGTTATCGTATTTTCCCGAAAAGAAACGGCTCATGGGTCATTCCTCCTGCATACGGACCAGGGCGCTTCTGGCATGGGCTTCCAGGCCTTCCTTGCGGGCAAAGATTGCCACCTGATCGGCGTCCTTTTCCAATGCTTCCTTGGTATAGTAAATAAACTGGGATTTTTTCACAAAGTCATCCACCGACAGGGGGGAGGAGAAACGGGCAGTTCCCCCGGTGGGCAGGGTGTGGTTGGGGCCCGCCAGGTAGTCCCCCAGGGACTCGGGGCAATAGCGGCCCATGAAGATGGATCCTGCGTGGCGTACCTTTTGGAGATAATCGAAGGGGTTATCCACCGAAAGCTCCAGGTGTTCGGGGGCGATTTCATTGGCAATTTCAATGGCCTGATCCAAGTCTCCCTCGGCAACGATAATCTTGCCGTTCTGCTCCACCGAAGCCCGGGCAATCTCCTTCCGGGGCAGGGCTTCCAGGGCTACTTCCAGGGCTTCCTGCACCGCCAGGGCGAAGGCCATGCTGTCGGTCACCAGCACGGCGCTGGCGTTTTTATCGTGCTCCGCCTGGGAAAGCAGGTCGGCGGCGATGTATTTCGGATTGGATTTTCCGTCGGCCACAATCAGAATTTCACTGGGGCCGGCAATCATATCGATGGATACCTTGCCGTAGACCTGGCGTTTGGCTTCGGCAACAAAGGCGTTACCGGGCCCTACGATCTTGTCCACAGCGGGCACGCTTTCGGTACCGTAAGCCAGGGCGGCAACCGCCTGGGCGCCTCCGATTTTGAAAATACGGGTAACACCGGCGGTCTTGGCCGCCGCCAGGATGGAGGGATTGATTTTTCCATCCTTTCCCGGGGGGGTGGTCATAACGATTTCTTTACAACCGGCAATCTTGGCGGGGATGGCATCCATCAGCACGGTGGAGGAAAGGGGGGCGGTGCCGCCGGGCACGTAAAGGCCCACCTTTTCGATGGCACTTACCTTTTGACCCAGGACGACCCCATCCTTTTCGGTGGTGACGAAACTGGAACGAACCTGTTTTTCGTGGAAAGCCCGAATGTTTTCGGCGGCTTTGGCAAGAACCTCCTTGAAATCCTCCTCCACCGAAGCCAGGGCTTCCTCCATTTCCTCTTCGCTAACCTCCAGGGAGAAAAGCTTCACCCCGTCAAACCGTTCGGTGTAGTCATAGAGGGCCTTGTCCCCTTCGGCACGAACCCGGGCGATCACGTCGGCCACCACCCCTTCCACCGATTGGGTGGGCAATTCTCTTGCAAATATTTCTTCGGGGGAAACCTCCCCCACCTTCAGAATCTTAATCATTTTGGGTTACCTGTTCCTTGATCTGCCGCACGATTTCCGAAATGGCGGCGGTTTTGAATGTATAGCTGGCTTTGTTGACGATAAGCCGGGCGCTGATGGGAACCACGGTTTCCAGCACGTCCAGATTATTCTCCTTCAGGGTGGTGCCGGTTTCCACAATGTCCACGATCACATCGGAAAGGGAAAGAATGGGCGCCAGTTCGATGGAGCCGTTGAGCTTGATGATGTCGATTTCCCGCCCCTTGGATGCGTAGTAGTTTTTGGTGATGTTGGTAAACTTGGTGGCCACCCGCAGGGTACGGGTTCCGTCGTCGTAAAAATCCTTGTATCCGGCCACCGCCATGCGGCACTTGCCAAATCCCCAATCCAGCATTTCATATACCTCGGGCTGGTATTCCAGGAGGATATCCTTCCCGGCCACCCCAATGTCGGCAGCTCCCCGCTCCACGTAGATGGACACGTCGGAGGGTTTCACCCAGAAGTAGCGGACACCCTTTTCGGTATTTTCAAAAATCAGTTTTCGGTTGTTTTCCAGTATTTCGGGGCACTCGTACCCGGCGGCGGCAAAAAGCTTGTAAACCTTTTCCCCCAGGCGGCCCTTGGGCAACGCAACGTTGATCATGCTTTTTCCTCCCCTTCCAGACGGCAAAGGGTCTTATATCGAAGTTTTTCGGGAATGGTCTTCTGGGCGCTGACGGTTTTGCCCGCCGCCTGCAGCTCCCGGACCTTCCCGGCAACCACAGCGGTATCCGCTCCCTCGGGATAGAGAAGGAGCACATCCACGTCGCTTTCCCGCTCCCGTCCCGGCAGGTTTTCCAGAAGGTCCATGTAGACTGCAAATCCCACCGCACCGGCTTTGCGCCCCATGCGCTGGGGCAGGGTGTCGTAGCGGCCGCCGGAAAGCACGCTTTCCCAGATGCCCGCCAGGTATCCCTTGAACACCAGACCGTTGTAGTATTTCATATCGTCCACCAGCGAAAGGTTCAGGCGGATTTTATTTTCGTATTCGCTCCCCCGGAACAGATTCGCCAGGGCATAAAGCTCGTCCCAGGCGGCCTTTGCGGTTTCCCCCTCCAGGTGATCCTCCAAAGCCTTCAGGGTGGGCAGGAGTTCACCATCCAGGGCGGGCAGGAGCATCATTCCCTCCCTGGCCCGATCCGACAGACCGAATTCATCGCAAATGGGTCCCATTTCATGGATGTTCTTTTCCGAAATGCACCTTACCAAACCGGTCTGGGCCTTTCCCGGTACCTGCCAGGCTTCAAATAGCCCGGTCAGAATGCCCACGTGGGACACCGACAGAATGAAATCCTCCGACAGCATGGCAAGGGACTTCACAGCCAGCTCCAGCACCTCATAAAGGTCGTAAAGGTCCACGTCCCCAATGCATTCCAGCCCGGTCTGCAAAATCTCCCGGAACTGATGGGTGCTGGGGGATACCCGGTAAACGTTTTCGTTGTAGCAAACCTTTTGCTTGCCGCCGGGCTGATTTTCTCCGTTTTTGACGATGGATAGGGTCACGTCAGGCTTCAGGGCCATCAGCTTGCCATCGGCATCGTTGAAGGTGATGATGCGGTCGCTTTTCAGGAATTCCTTGTGCCGCATGTAGAGATCGTACTCTTCAAACTTACTCATTTTGTAGGGCAGATACCCAAAAGACCGGTACAAACTGCGAAGCAGAAATACGGCTTTTTCTTCGGGTTTCAAATAGGCTTGGGCGATGTTCATTCTTTCTTCTCCTCCATGCGGGATATCACCATATCGTATCCGCCGCTGCCGTAGTCCAGCGAACGGCGGACCCGGCTGATGGTGGTGGTGCTCATACCGGTTTCCCGGTTGATTTCCTGGTAGTTGGCACCCTTTTTCAGAAGCTCGGCTGTCTTCAGCCGCTGAGCAATGGTCAGCACTTCCTGAATGGTGCAAATATCATCAAAAAACTGATCACATTCTTCAATCGACTTCAGGGTCAAAATGGCCTGGAACAGGCGGTCGGTATCCTTATTATGAAAGCTTGTCATATCGGTTCCCCTTTATCATGCTATCGCTTTATCGTGATAATATGATAAAGTATAATGCAGGAACGGGAATTTGTCAAGCAAAATCTGTCACGTCCACAAAAAGTTTTCTAAAAACTCAAAAAGGAAGCGCGGTTGGGTCCAACCGCGCCTCTTTTTGGGGGTAATTTTGTCCACTCAGAAACTCGATTCCGCCTTCCCTGCGGTAAAGCCCTGGTATTCCTCCAGGAACCACTCGGCAGTTTTTTCCATGGAAAGGGCCACCTCGTCCCCCTTGAATGCGAAGGTCGCGGTGAAATTTCCAAAATACATATCGATCAGGTAGACCCGCAGTACCAGCTTGCGCTCCTCGGTCCAGACGGCCTGGGCCATGTAGCGGTAGCCTTTACCGGAGGGGGTACCGATGGTATCGCCAAAATAATGGGTTTCGGGGAAGGTACCGATG
>JAFYNU010000320.1 GCA_017547975.1 Clostridia bacterium | reverse complement strand
GGGATTTGGCCAGTTCGGCTTCCCGGACGGCCTGCTCCGCAGGGCCGCATACCCCGCAAACCTTCAGGATGACCTTGCCGGTTTCGGCTTCGTAACGGTCAATTTCGTCGGTGACGATGGAGATGACCCGTTCGAACAGATTGAATTCGGGCTTGCGGATTTCAAACTGGGTGCTGTGGACGGCGGTGGCAATGCCGCCGGCACCGGCTTCCAGGTAGTAGCGGATCAAAAGGCGTTGGCGTGCTTCGTTGAAGCTGCCGTCATCGTTCAGGGCCAGGGTGGTGGCAGGAATCACGGTGCCCTGCCGCAGGATTTCCAGGGCTTTTTCATGTCGATTCATATCATTTCTCCTTAGCCATTCAGGCAAAAAGTTCAGCCAGGGTCTTGGCGTCCCGCAGGAAGGCTTCGGGATCGTCCCCCTCCACGAATTCCAGGAGGACAGGGCGGTCGGCGGGGCTTTCCGCCAGGATGGCCTTGTAAGTCTGCCAATCGGCGGCGGCTTCTGCCAGGGGATGACGGGTCAGGGAAGCGTCCATGGCAAAGGCGTGTACCGTTTGCAGATAAGGCAGAACCCGGCGAAGGGCATTGCCGTTTTCTTCCCGGGAAAGGGACGGATTGTATTGCCAATAGAGCTTCATATTTGGCCGGTTGATGGCGGCAATGGCGTCTATGGCGGAATCGATCTGGTCGGTCAGAGTACCGTTGTGGTATTCGTAGCAGATGGTGACGTTGTGCGCTACGGCCATGTCGCAGATGGCTTGGGTACAGGAAATGACCGATTCCCGATCGGCAGGAGAGGCATCTGCGGACCCCTTGTTCCCTGCCCAGACCCGGATCACCGGGGCACCCAGGGCCAGGGCGGCCTTCAAATAGGGCTCAAATTCTTCCGGCGTGTGGACGCCGGGACGGTAATAGGAACCGTAGCTTGCCACCCGGATCCCGGCTTCCCGGGTAAGCGTACCAATGGCGGCGGCGCGTTCCGGGTCATCCTGGGGTACGTGCACGTCGGATCCCCACTCGATGGCAGTAAGACCGGCAGTTTTTACAAGCTTTATGATTTCGACAGGGTCGAGTTTTCGAAAGGTAACCGATACAAGGCCGGTTTCAAACATAATCATTCCTCCCGGAGATTTGGATTGTCATTATCAGTATCATGCCACAAATTGTCCTGGCTGTCTACCCTCCCTTTTGCTTCCCGATAGGTAATATTTGCTTTTTGTATTTTGTTGGGGGAATCGGAAGTGGGGGAAGAAGGGGTAAATTAGAGATAATCTTTGAAAGATGGAAAGATATTCATGGGTACAGGTCATGGTTTTGGATTCTTCAATAGGTATAATTTGTTCTGTTGAAAAAAACCGCTTGCTTTTGGCGGGGGAGACAAGGCATAATAGAGATATACAAAACCAACCGAGAAGGGGGAGAACCCAAATGCTTCGCTTTGTGGATGCCAAATGCATGATCGGGCGGCGGAATGCGCCCCGGGAGGGATCGCCGGTGACCCGGGAAGATTTCCTGGAGATCATGGATCGGTGCCATATAGAAAAGGCCGTGGCCCACCACGCCATGGCGGTGGAATACGACATGATGGATGGAAATCACACTCTGGTGGAGGAAACGGCAGGAAGTGACCGATTCCTGCGGCAGTGGTGCGTCATGCCCCAAACCTTCGATGAGTTTTTGTCTCCGGCAGAGCTGGTGACTGAAATGAAGAAGAAGGATGTGAAAAGTGTCCGGCTGCAGCCAAAAACCAGTGCCTATTCCTTGCTTCCCTATGCCATTGGGGAGCTAATGGGAGCCATGGCGGAGTGCCGTGTGCCGGTGTTTATGGATGCGGGGGAAACCTCCTGGGACGGTATCTGGCAGCTTTGTACCGATTATCCCCATAACACCATCGTGATCACATCTCCGGGCTACCGTTGCGCAAGACAGTTGGCGCCGGTGCTGGCGGCTTGTCCCAACCTTCGGGTGGGTATCAGCAACTATGTGGTTCATGGCGGCATTGCGACGGTTTGTCGTCATTTTGGCGCAGAACGGCTGTTATTTGAAAGCGGCATGCCGGTCTCTTCGGCAGCGGCAGCGGTTTCGCTGGTGCATTATGCCGACATCAGCAGGGAGGAAAAGGAATTGATTGCTGCCGGCAACCTGGAATCTCTGCTTTCGGAGGTGACATTATGAATTGGGCCGCATACGTGGAAAACGGAAAACCCTTTGATGACATCTACATTTTTGATGTGCATGGTCACATCGGCGGGGACATCCGGCTACAGCTGGGAAATCACACTGCTGACGATATGGTGAATACCCTGGATCGGCTGGGGGTTAATTCTATTTGCGTCTCTCCTATCCTGGCCTTCGCCTCCGATTGGGTGAGGGGTAATGAATTGGCATTGGATGCTGTAAAGAAGCATCCTGGACGCATCTATGCTTATGCCACCCCGAATCCCTTCTATGAGGATTGTGACTTGTCCCGCTATTTGGTGCCGGGAAACGGCATCCTGGGTATCAAGGCCCACGGGGAATACCAGGCGGGGACTTCCCTTTGCGATTGTCGGTTTGACCCGGCGTACGAGATTGCAGACCAAAAAAGACTTCCGGTGCTTTTTCATGCCTGGACCGCTCGTCAGGTGGCGGAGGGAATGGATGTGGCGAGCCGTTTCCCCAATGCCAATTTCATTTTTGCCCACGTGGGCTTTACCGATGCGGATGCCAAGGCAGGGGTAATTACCGGCGCAAAGAAATACGACAACGTCTATATTGATACCGCCATCAGTAGCTCCTATGATGGTACCATCGAATATCTCGTGAACCGGGTAGGGGATGAAAAGGTCCTTTATGGCAGTGATTGTTCCTTTTTTGATTGCTGTCATACCCTGGGAAAGCTGGCTCTGTCCCGCCTGAGTGATACGCAAAAGGAAAAAATCCTGGGGCAAAATGCGAAAAAGCTTTTTGCCATTTAAAAAGGCTCCGGAAAACCGGAGCCGGAGAAGCTATGAATTGCGGAACTGGCTGGGTGTCATGTGATATTCCCGCTTAAAGAGCTTGCAAAAATTGTTGATATCCGAAAAACCACAATGCAGGGCAATTTCATTCACCGGCAGAGCGGTATCCCGCAGCATCATCCCCGCATATTTGAGCCGCAGCAGGGTCAGGTATTGCTTGGGGGAATATCCCGTCAACCGCTTGAACTGATGGGAAAGATAGTGGTCGGAAATATAGTGTTTGCGGCAAAGATCGGATATTTTGATGGGCTCGTTGTAGTGGGTATCCAGATATTGCTGAATGGCAAAAATGCGGCTTTGGCAGGAATCGGACAGGCTGTGGGTTCCCAGTTCCGGGTGAAGCCAGCATAATTCCACCAGAAGGCCCGTCAAAAGAGCCGTTACCATGTCGTTGGCATAGGGGGCGGCGGGGTCAATCTCCATCATTTGATGCAGGGTGGAAAGAACCTTCTCCCGAATGGGGGTCACGTCCAGACAATGCCGGAACAGGTCGGAGTGGTTCTTGAGCAGGCTCAAAAGCTCCGGGTTTCGGATGTGGCTATCTACCGCGGGGGCGTGGAAGAAAAAGCAATAGCGAAAGCAATCCCGTGCATTTCGAAGCTTCAGATGCTGTTGCTCCAGGTTGGTTAAGAGAATCAGACGGTTGGGCCCGGCGGTGTAGGACTTTTCGCCCACAGAAAGCTCAATCTCACCCCGCTCCACAAAAATCAACTCGTATTCGTTCTGGTAACGAATACTTCGGATGGGACCATCAATGGGAAGGGCTGCGGATATCATAAAATCCGGACGCTCCATATTTCCCCTCCTTCCCGATCATTCATACCACCATTGTTACACAGAAAACCAAACTTGTCAAGCGGGATGGGAAAAATACCGTCCCCAAAAGGAGAATATCTATGTGGACCGAAACCAAACTGAATGAACTCCTCACCACACCCCAGCCGGGCCTGGTGGAGGACATGAAAAAAATCAACGGGGATATTCTGGTACTGGGTGCCGGGGGTAAAATGGGCCCCACCCTGTGTGTTCTGGCGAAGAAGGCCATGGAGGCCGCCGGGCTTCCCCACGACATAATTGCCGTGTCCCGCTTCAGCGATCCCATTGCAACTGCCTTTTTGGAAGAAAACCGAGTCAAAATGATCTCCTGCGATCTTTTGGAGCCGGGCGCTCTGGAAGCCCTGCCGGATGTGGATAACGTGATCTTTATGGCGGGAAAGAAATTTGGGACCAATGGCAATGAATATGCCACCTGGGGCATGAACGTGTGGCTTCCCAGTCGGGTGGCGGAGCGTTACAAAAATTCCCGTATCGTAGCCTTCTCCAGCGGTAACCTCTACCCAAAGGTGCCTCTTTACGGCGGAGCCACTGAGGACGTGCCTGCCGATCCCATCGGGGAATACGCCATGACCTGCCTGGGCCGGGAGCGTATGTTCGAATATGGCGCCAGGGCATTTGGCACATCGGTGTCCCTCTTCCGGCTCAATTACGCCATCGACCTGCGCTACAGGGTTATCTACGACATTGCAAATAAGATCATGACCGGCACTCCCATCGATATTACCACCCCGAGCTTCAACTGCATCTGGCAGGCTGACGCCAACGCCGCAGCCATCCGCCTGCTTTTGCACGCCTCCCCGGAGGTATTTACCCTGAACGTCACCGGTCCGGAAAACGCCAGCGTGGTAGATACCGCCAAAAAGCTCGGCAAGCTCCTGGGGAAAGAACCGGTCTTCACCGGAATCCCCTCCGACAATGCCTATCTTTCCAACGCAGGGCGGATGTTTGACCTGTTTGGCTACCCCACCGTGTCCCTGGAAACCATGATTGGCTGGCAGGCCGAGTGGATCCTGTCGGGCGGCCGGGCGCTGAACAAGCCCACCCATTTTGAGGAACGCAAAGGAACCTATTGAGTGATGCAAAATGCTCCCGGGAAACCGGGAGCATTGTTCGTTATAGGAATTTACAGACCTCTTCCAGGGGTTTCCGTCTCTTGGGACGGAGGGGATCATCCTCTGCGGCATAACCAATGGCCAAAACCAAACGAAGGTTGGCATCGGGGGCAAGTCCGAGGATCTCCTTCATTCTGTCTTCCGGGCCAAATGCGCCCATGATGCAGGTGGTCAGACCCTGGGCGGTTGCGGCCAGACAAAGATTCTCCACCGCCATACCCACATCGCCGTGAGCATATTTCTGGCTCACACGATTGCCGCTGAGAAGAGCGGGCTCTTCAATGATGGCAATGTAAGCCGGAACCTTCTTGCAAAACTGATTGAAACCAACGTTCAGAATATTTTCGGTTACTTCCGTTACCTTTTCCGGCGAGGAAACCACAACGAAGCTCCTGGGCTGGCTGTTGCAGGCGGAGGGAGCCAGCTGGGCGGCTTCGATACATTTGTGAAGCTTCTCGGTTTCAACCGGCCGTTCGGCATAATTTCTGCCGCTTTGCCGTTTGGTCAATGCTTCGAATAATTCCATCATGACACTCCTTTCAAAACAGGGGTTTACCCGATGGAGGCGATAGCTTCTACCTCCACCAGGGCGTTCTTGGGCAGGGCCTTGACCGCAACACAGGAGCGAGCGGGGTTTTCGGTGAAATATTTGGCGTACACGGCGTTAAAGGCCGCGAAATCCGCCATATCCGCAAGGAAGCAGGTGGTTTTGATCACCGACTGGAAGGTGGCTCCGGCTTCTTCCAACACGGCGGCCAGGTTTTTCATGACCTGTTCTGCCTGGGCGGTGATATCGGTTCCCACCATCTCGCCGGTGGCAGGATCCAGGGGGATCTGACCGGAGGTGAAGAGCATGTTGCCGCAGACGATGGCCTGGGAATAGGGGCCGATGGCGGCGGGGGCGTTGGGAGAGGCAATTTTCTTCAGCATAGTGATTTTCCTTTTCCTGTGAGATTACGGCAAAACATTGCCGGCGGACATGTAAATAGCATACCAGTCTTCCCGGGTGAGGGTGACTTCGGCGGCTTTCAGGCACTCCGCCAGGCGGCCGGGGGTGGTGGTGCCGGTGACGGGCTGCATTTTGGCCGGGTGCCGCAGGATCCAGGCAATGGCCAGGGTGGTTTTGGAAACGCCGTACTTTTCACTAAGGCGGGCCAGGGTTTCGTTGAGCTTGGGGAATTTTTCGTTATCCACAAAGACCCCTTCGAAGAAACCGTACTGCATGGGGGACCAGGGCTGAATGGTGATTTTGTTGAGACGGCAGAAATCCAGAACGCCGCCGTCCCGGTTGGTGGCCGATTCGTTGTACATATTCACGTTGATTCCCGATTGAATCATGGGGGTGTGCATGATGCCGAATTGCAGCTGGTTTGCCACCAGGGGCATATCCAGGGCGGACTGCAAAAGCTGCATCTGGTAAGGATTCTGGTTGGAAACACCGAAATGGCGAACCTTGCCGGAGGATTTCAGCTTATCGAAGGCCTTGGCAACCTCTTCGGGCTCCATCAGGGCATCGGGACGGTGGAGGAGCAGGACGTCCACGTAATCGGTACCCAGCCGCTTCAGACTGCCGTTTACCGAATTGATGATATGTTCGTAGGAAAAATCAAACATTTTGCCCGGCACAATGCCGCATTTGGTCTGGATGAGCAGGTCTTCCCGGCGAAATGCCTGCATGGCCTTGCCGAAAACCACTTCGCTTTGGCCGCCGCCGTAGATGTCGGCGTGATCAAAATAATTTGCCCCGTTGTCAATGGCGGTGTCCAGGAAGGCGGCGGCTTCCTTTTCGGCCATGTTGCTGATGCGCATACAGCCGATGGCCACGGTGGGGACCATCAACCCGCTTTTGCCCAGTTCAATCTTACGCATAATCGGATCTCCTTTGGTATTTATGATTTGCCTCTATTATACAATAGGATGGCCCATGAGGCAAGAGGGAATTGCAAACAAAGCCCCATCGTGATATAATCAATATATCAGCCAAAGGAGGTCGAAAGAATATGACCTGGTTGCTTTACTTTCTCATTTGCATAGGGGCTACCACCCTGGGTGCCATTTCGGGTATCGGCGGGGGCGTCATCATCAAACCGGTGATGGATGCGGCGGCGAACATGAGCGTTTCTACCATTAGCTTCCTTTCGGGGTGTACGGTACTTGGCATGAGTATCGTTTCAGTGCTTCGGGGCCGGGGCGGGGATGCGAAACTGGATCCCAGGAAGGGTACCTGGATGGCGGTCGGTGGAGCGGTCGGAGGTGTTTTGGGGAAATGGGTCTTTGACGCCATCCGAATTGCCTTCGGGAACGACAGCCTGGTGGGTGTGATTCAAAGCGGAATTATGGTTCTTCTCACCCTGGGGGTTTTGATCTACGTTTTGAACAAGGAAAAGATCCGTACCCTGCAGGTGGAGCGTGGCCCGGTTTGTCTTTCAATTGGGCTCGGACTTGGGATTGTCAGCTCCTTCCTTGGCATCGGCGGCGGGCCTATCAACCTGGTGATACTCTATTTCTTCTTCTCCATGAATACCAAAACGGCGGCTCTCCACTCCCTATATATTATTTTATTCAGCCAGACGGCTTCCTTCCTGACTACGCTGGCAGGGGGACGAGTTCCGGAATTCGATCCTGTGGTGCTGGCGGTTATGGTGGTGGGCGGTGTCCTCGGGGGCTTTGTGGGACGCTGGTTCAGCAAAAAGATGTCGGGAAGACAGGTGGATCTCCTTTTTCGGGGAATGCTGATTTTGATTACCGCCATCAGCTGTTATAACCTTTGTCATTACGCTGGTTGGCTATAAAAGAACAGGAGAAACCAAAAATGATCAATTACGCACACCGGGGAGCCAGTGAATACGCCCCCGAAAATACCATGTCGTCCTTCTATCTGGGCCTTTTGCAGGGGGCCAATGGCATCGAAACCGACGTCCAGCGTACCCGGGATGGGGAACTGGTTCTCTTCCACGATACGACTCTGGACCGGGTCACCAACGGAAGCGGGGCGGTTTCGGACTATACCCTGGCAGAACTTCGTGAATTGAAGGTCACCGGCAACGCTACCACCGGATTTTTTGATCGGATCGTGACCTTTCGGGAATTCCTGGAGGTCTTTTCGGCCTATAACATCCATTTTGCCATTGAACTGAAGGTGCCGGGAGTAGAAGAAGATACGGTGGCTCTGGCGAAGGAATTCGGTATTATGGACCGGACCACCTTCACAAGCTTCGGATTTGAGTGTATCCGGAAGACCAAGGAGGTCTGCCCGGAAGCCCGGGTGGGATGGCTGATAGCGAAACCCACCGAGGAAAACCTGGAAGCCTTGAAAGCCATCGGAGGCGAAGAGCTTGCTCCCGTAGCCACCGAGATTACCGAAGAACGCATTGCTTACTGGCGCTCCCAGGGATTTGGTGTCCGTGCCTGGGGTGTTACCCGGGTGGAGCTGATGAAGGAAATGTGCCGCCTTGGGGTGGATGGTATGACGGTGAATTTCCCCGACAGGCTGTTCCAATATCTTACCCGATAAACGGAAAATAAAAAAACTGCAGCGAGTTATCGCTGCAGTTTTGCTTTTGTAAGAAGTAAATTAGAGCTGGGGACCAGCGGCTACGAGAGCCTTGCCTTCTTCATTGCCGGTGTACTTGGCAAAGTTCTTGATGAAGCGGGCAGACAGATCCTTGGCCTTGGTTTCCCATTCTTCAGCGGTGGCGTAGGTGTCTCTGGGATCCAGGATGCCGGAGTCAACGCCGGGCAGAGCGGTGGGAACTTCGAAATCGAAGTAGGGGATCTTCTTGGTTTCGGCCTTCAGGATGGAGCCATCCAGAATGGCGTCGATGATGCCGCGGGTGTCCTTGATGGAGATGCGCTTGCCGGTGCCGTTCCAGCCGGTGTTGACCAGGTAAGCCTT
>JAFYNU010000319.1 GCA_017547975.1 Clostridia bacterium | reverse complement strand
TTCGTATTTTTTACGATTCGATGCAGGAATAGATCACGTTGCGAAGTCTGGGCAGGATGTAAGGATGCAGGCCGTTGAGCATGTGCTGGCCGTAGACCACCGTCAGCTCCCGGGAGGGATCCATCAGGACCCAGGAGCCTGCGGCCCCATCCCAGCCGAATTCCCCAATGGAGGAAAGGGCCCCCTTGGTGCGGTCCACCATGGTGCGGACCCCAAGGCCGTAACCGTAACCCGAAAGCTGAATCCAATCGTAGTCTGCCATGCGGACCGGGTCAAGGTGGTTGGTGCGCATCAGGTCAATGGTGTTTTTCGAGAGGATGCGGTAGCCGTCGGGGGTGACACCGCCGGCGGTCATGCTTTCGGCAAAGCGCATGTAGTCCGCCACGGTGGAGAAGAGGCCGGCACCACCCGATTCATATTCCGAACCGATAAAGTGGCTGGAACGGGGTTCAATGCGGACGGCATAGCCCAGTTCATCGTCAAAACGATAATGCCCCGCCAGGCGGCTCTGCTGTTCTTCGTTAATCTTGAAGCCGGTATCGGGCATACCCACCGGGTCAAAAATGTTCTTTTTGAGATATTCCCCGAAGGTCATGCCGGAAATCACCTGGATGAGGCCACCCAGCACGTCGTGGCACAGGCTGTAATTCCAATGGGTACCCGGTTCAAACTGCAGGGGAGCAGACGCCAGGGCGCCCACGAAGGCCCGGGTGGGACAGCGGCCGTCGGTTTCGGCCTGTACCTTCCGGGTGGCGTCGTTCCAGTAGTTGTAGTTGAGCCCCGCCGACATGGTGAAGAGGTCGGCCACGGTGATCTGCTTTTTCGCCGGGCGAAGCACCTCGTTACCCTTTTGATCCAGCTCCCGTACCGTCATATTGGCAAATTCGGGAATGTAGGCGGCCAGAGGATCGGTCATCAGGAAGCGTCCCTCCTCAAAAAGCCGCAGGGCGGCGGTGCAGGTGATGACCTTGGACATGGAGTAGAGGTTGTAAATATCCCGGCCGGAGTGAAGCCGTTCGGCTTCCCGGTCGGCGAAGCCCTCGAACCCCCGGTAAATCTCGTTTCCGCCCTGGTGAATGGCGATTTCCACCCCGGGGACACCCTTGTCCTCCACCAGGTGGGTCAGTAAGCGATCCAATTTATCAAAATTCATAGTGCGACCTCCTTTTTTCTACCCCGACTATACCACGATGCGCCCCATTTGTCAAATACTCTCTTCTCTTTTTTCCCCGAATGTGGTAAAATAAGAGGGACGACCACCAAACGAAAGGAATTCTGATATATGAAAATTCTGATTGCATCCGACCTGCACGGCTCCGCCTACTACGCCCGGGCCCTGGCCAAGCGCTACGAAGCCGAAGGCGCCGATCGCCTTTTCCTCTTAGGCGACCTGCTCTATCACGGTCCCCGGAATCCCCTGCCCCGGGACTACGCCCCCAAGGAGGTCATTGAGATCCTCAACGCTCTGAAATACGATATCACCGCCATCCGGGGCAACTGCGACAGCGAAGTGGACCAGATGGTGTTGGAGTTTCCCATCATGGCCGACTACACCGCCGTCCATGCCGACGGGAAGGCCTTCTACCTTTCCCACGGTCACGTCTTCTCCCCCGATGCCCCCATGCCCCTGAAGGCCGGGGATATCCTCCTTTGCGGTCACACCCACGTGCCCACCGTGCGCCGTGAGGGCTTCCTCTTCCTGAATCCCGGCTCCCTGTCCCTGCCCAAGGAAGATTCCCCCAATAGCTACCTGATCTACGAAAACGGCCTCTTCACCTTCAAAAACACCGACGGGGAAACCTGGCGGGAAGAGCCCTACGAAAAATAACCCCATCCGCAAAAATGCCGCTGCCCAATAGTCGG
Organism: Clostridia bacterium; assembly: GCA_017547975.1. Lineage (GTDB taxonomy): Bacteria > Bacillota > Clostridia > Oscillospirales > QAMX01 > RUG11797. The sequence goes on along the minus strand of JAFYNU010000319.1, from coordinate 1,538 downwards.
GCGGCGGATATTTTTATGGAGTTCAAAGCCTTTCGTATTCTTCCTTCACGGCCTTGGTCAGCAGAGCGATGGCATCCCGGATACATTTCTCGCCAATCCTGGCGTTGGCATTCCGGGGATCCGAAAGGACGTAGCCCTTCTTGTTCTTCCCGGCGTAGGTGAGGCCATCGGTAATGCCCCAATCGGTGTTCATCAGGGGAACGCCCTTGGGGGGAAGCTTTTCCAGGTCCACCGAATCGGTCAAGGCCATCATGATGGCGGTCTCCGCCAACGTGGCGTGGCCCCCCACGTCTCCGGGGATCTCCATGGCGTCGAAGTATTCCCCGATCATAACGTGGATCTTGCTTTCGCCGTTATACTGCTTGGCAAGGCGTTGGAGGGAAGCAATCTGCCCGTAGGCACCGTGACCGTTCACCAACACCACCATTTTGAAGCCCTGGGCTTCCAGCATACGGATGTATTCCCCCACCACCATGGCAAAAATCTCCTCCCGGGCATAGAGGGAGGGCAGGCTGTTTTTGGGGAAATCCTGGCCCACCACGTAGGCATCGGCGGGGAAGCCCATATTTTGGAGAAGATCCTCGTCCCGGGCGCACTCGGTGCCAAAGTAGAGATTGGGCAGCAGTACCCCGCCCAGGTTTTTGGCGACCCCTTCCGCCACCGCACCGGCGGTGAGAGGATCGGTGCCAAAGGGCATGGCCGGACCGTGCCATTCCAGAGGGCCAATGGGCAGATAAGCTACCGAGAAACGGTCCCGGGCGGCAATGATTTCGTCGGGGCGCATGAGCTCGTACTTATAGGGACCGCCGTGGCCCAGATACATGATATTTACCCGGCCGTAACTTGCAAACCGCGATTCGAAAATGTGTACCTTTTTGTAAACCGGCCTGATCTTTCCCTTCAGGATCCCCTCGCCGCAGGCAAGCAGATCCTCCAGCAGGTCGGATTCCAATTCCTCGTGACCGCCGCACATCATGGTGAAGGCTCCCTCCCGCTGAAGCTTTGCGGAATGGCGTACCCCCCGGAGCCACCGGGAAACCACCGCCAGCCGGTCCTCACCGGGTGCCATCACCAGCTCCAGGTGCTGGTGGTTATCCCCGGAGAAAAGGATACCGTCCGCCCGGTCCAGAAGATTCATCGATCCCGGGGTGTGTCCCGGGCAGGCGATGACTTCGATCTGCTTGTCACCCAGGTCGAAGATATGCCCCGACACCATGGGAATGGCTTCGGGATTTTCAACGTCCTGGGTCATGTCCGCCGGGTCAAAGAGAGAGGCGCTTTCGGGATAGGTGGCGTGGATTCGCTCGGCGTAATTTTTCCGGGATGCCAGATTGGCTCCCTTTGCCATTTTCACGTCCTTCCTGTGGACGTAGTATCTTTCAAACTGATGGACGCCGCCGGCGTGATCCCCATGACCGTGGGTCAGAACCACGTCGTAGGGGGTGGAAAGCAGTTCCTCCACCAATCCCCGGAAATCCCCCACGCCGGTACCGGTGTCGATGACCAGGCCCCGATCCCGTCCGGCCACCACGTACATG
>JAFYNU010000318.1 GCA_017547975.1 Clostridia bacterium | reverse complement strand
TTTACATTTTGTTCATAATTCCAAGCCCTCTATTTGCCAATTCCCTCCTGCTTATCCTTTTTCAAAACCTTCAGAAAGGACAAGATCATGGGGACGGCAAACAGGAAGGCAAGCACGTCTGCCACCGGCTGAGCCATCATAATACCCTGCAGTTCCAACATCAAGGGCAGGAGAAGTACCACGGGAATAAAGAACAACCCCTGCCGGGCAACCGCCATAAAGGATGCCCGGAACATCATACCGGTGGTCTGGAACAGCATATTGCCAATGATGATCACCGCATTCAGGGGATAAACAAAGCACTGGTAACGCAGTGCGATTGCCCCAACTTCGATTACCGCCGGATCGTCCCGGAAAAGAGCAATCAAATGGGGCGCGGCAATGCTTGCCAGGATCGCCATAACAAACAGGAAGCAAAAACCGCTGACCATGCAGAAAATCGTAGCCTTCCGCACCCGGGTGTATTTTCCAGCCCCGTAATTGAAACCGCAAACCGGTTGGAACCCCTGACCAAAGCCCAGAAGGATGGAGGTAGAGAACATCATAATCCGTCCCACCACCGACATGGCGGCAATGGCGGCATCCCCATATCCCCGGCAGGCAAAATTCAGACAAACGGTAGCTACGCTGTTCAGGCCCTGCCGACAGAGGGAGGGAACTCCGCCAATGCAGATATTCTTCAGGTCGTAGGCGTTGGGAGTAAAATAGCGCAGTTTCAGTTTGATGCTGTCGCTTTTCCAAATGGCCAGGTAGAGCAGACAGAAACTGATCAGTTGGGAAAGAATGGTTGCCAATGCCGCTCCAGCGATGCCCATTTTGAAGGTAAAAATGAACAATGGGTCGAGGGCTATATTCAAAAGTCCCCCGGTCATCAGGCCAATCATGGCATAAAAGGCATTCCCCTGGAACCGAAGCTGGTTGTTGAGCACAAAGGAGGTAGCCATCCAGGGAGCGCCGATCAGAATAATGGTCATGTAATCCTTGGCATAGGGATAGATGGTTTCAGTGGAGCCCAGAAGATACAGGAGAGGTTCCGCAAAAACCAAACCCAACGCCGTCAGAATGATGCCCATGATCAGTGAAAGCACCGTCCCGGTGATGGCCATGCGTTTGGCTTCCTCCTCCTTCTTTTGACCCAATGCCCGGGACATAAAATTCCCCGCCCCGTGACCGAAGAAGAACCCAAAGGCCTGAATTACCGCCATAATTGGGAATACCACCCCCACTGCCGCGGTGGCACTGGTGCCAATCTTCCCCACAAAGTAGGTATCCGCCATGTTGTAGATGGAGGACATCAGCATACTTCCGATGGCAGGGCCTGCCATTTGTAGCACCAGCTTTTCCACCGGTTGCGTCGTCATTTTGATATATTTCGCTTCCATATTCCGCTCCCTTCCAAGTAATCGAGGGGCTCTGCGCTTCTGGCGCAAAGCCCCCTTGGTCAAACTATTTATTTTGCAAAATCTTCCGCTGCCTTTTTCAGCATTTCCCGGATGGGAAGCTGATAGGGACATCTGGTTTCACACACGCCGCAACCAATGCAGTCGTCTGCCTTCTTATCCAGGGTGGCATAGCGGGACTTGGCCCAATCCCCAAGGCCGTAGCGCTGGAGGTATCCGGCGAACAGGAACACACCCGAAATGTTGATACCCACCGTACAGGGGGCACAATAATTGCACCGGCGGCAGAACTGATTGCCGAGCATGCGACGGATTTCCTCTTCCTTTGCGGCTTCTTCTGCGGAGTACTCGCTTTCATCCTCCACGGCGGCAATATTGGTATCCAGTTCGGAAAGCTCCGCCATACCGGGGATAATAACCGTAACCCGGGAATCCTTGGCAACGAAACGCATGGCGGCACGGGCATCCTCAATGGCGCCGCCGGCCAGGGGCTTCATGTCAATAAAGCCCACGTTTTTTGCTTTACAAAGTTCCAGGATCTCCTCACCCTGGGTTTCCACAATGTTGTAGGGGAACATGAGAGCTTCCACCCAATCCAGTTCCAGTGCGGCCAGAGCCACCGGC
>JAFYNU010000317.1 GCA_017547975.1 Clostridia bacterium | reverse complement strand
TTCGGCCTTTTCGTCCACGTCGAAATCCTTGAAGTGGATGATCTCCATCTTACCGGCTACCTTGCGGATATATTCGGCGGGGTCGGCACCACCGGCCTGTACCCAGAAGGTATCGATTTCAAACTGGAAGCCACGGCCGGCATTGGCGATCATGTATTCCAGACCGGTCATGCCGTCAAAGCGGACAAATTCGAAGTGATGGTTGTGGTAAACAAACTTCAAGCCGGCATCGTCGATTTTTTCGCACCACTTGTTTGCCTTTTCCATGAAGGCGGCAAAGCCTTCCTTGGTACGGGGATAATCACCGGGAATGGAGCCAAGACCGATGTACTTGCAGTTCCAGAGCTTGTGGTTGGCAATCACCTGATCCAGGTTTTCATCGATTTCAGCGTAGGGGGTGTGGGTAACAATCAGGTCAAGGCCGTTTTTGTCCAGAAGGTCCTTCAGTTCCTGGGGATCAATGGGGCCGACACCCGATACCTGAACCGACTTATAGCCGATTTTGGCAACCTTTTCCAGGGTTACAGCCAGGTCAGCGGGGGTTTTGCAGTAGTCGCGGAGAGTGTAGAGTTGGGCAGTGAGTTTCGACATGTTACATTCCTTTCTGCTGTCTCAGGGCAGCTAAAGCTTTATAATCACCCTTCAAAGAGGTGTAAAGGTGCTGATAGAGGGGATGGGCGGCTTTGTAATAATCCGCAGTGGAAGCATCCGGGGATAGCGCCGGATTGGTGCGGATGGTGGCATCACAGGCGGTGGGTACGTCAGGATAGATACCTGCTGCGACCGCTCCCAGGAGAGCGGCACCCAGTGCACCGGCTTCGCTGGAATTGGTGGTGGTGACCGGGCAATCAAACATATCGCAAAGCATCTGCCGCCACAGCCTGGAGCGTCCGCCGCCGCCGGCGGCACGGACTTCCTTGCCTTCAAAGCCCATTTCGCGAATGATGGCATAGCAGTCGGTAAGGGAGTAACCGACACCTTCCATAACCGAACGGAGCATGTCCCGTTTGCCATGGGATGCGGTTAATCCAAAGAAGACGCCACGGCAGTCGGCATCCAGGTGGGGGGTACGTTCCCCCATGAAGTAGGGCAGGAAGAAGAGTCCGTCGGCTCCGATGGGGGAAAGGGCGGCTTCCTTGTCCATGATAACGTAAGGGTCAACCCCAAGGGAATCGGCAACCGCCATTTCTTCCTTGCAGAAGGTATCACGGAACCACTTCAAGGATAAGCCGGCGCCCTGGGTAACGCCCATGATGTGCCAGGAATCCTTCAATGCGTGGCAAAGGGTGTGGACGCGGCCAAGGGGGTCAATTACAGGACGGTCGGTATGGGCAAATACCACACCGGAGGTACCGATGGTGGCCGAAAGAACACCACTGCGGACGATACCGCTGCCAACTGCGGAGGCGGCCTGGTCACCCGCGCTACCGGCAACCGGGGTGCCAACCAATAGACCGGTACGGGAAGCGGCTTCGGGGGTGATACGGCCGGAAACGTCGCTGGATTCACAAAGATCACAGAGCCAGCTCATGTCAATTCCCAGGGCATCGCAAACCTCCTTGCTCCATACTCGATTGGGCACGTCCAGGAGTTGCATACCGGAGGCATCGGAATAGTCGCTGACAAAAGCTCCGGTCAGGGCAAAGCGAACATAGTCCTTGGGGAGCATGATCTTTTTGACCTTGGCATAAATTTCCGGTTCGTGATTTTTGACCCACAGCACCTTACTTGCAGTAAAGCCGGTAATGGCAGGATTTGCGGTGATGGCGATCAGTTTATCACGGCCAAGAATGCGGGTCATTTCGTCGCATTCTGCCTGGGTACGCTGGTCACACCAAATGATGGAGGGACGAAGAACCTGGTTGAATTCATCCAGCATCACAAGTCCGTGCATTTGCCCGGAAAGACCCACCGATACGATGTCAGCCGGCGCAACACCGCTTTGCCGGATAACGGCGGCGATGGTTTCCATGGTGGCATTGACCCAATCGGCAGGGTCCTGCTCGGCGTATCCGTTCTGGGGCTGATAGAGGGGATATTCCACGGTTGCGGAGGTGATGGGGGTACCATCCACAGAAAAGAGCACCGTTTTGGTGCCGGAGGTGCCTACGTCGCACCCTAACATATATTTTTTGCTCATAACCACCTCGAAAAAGATTGCATTTCGCCGCTACAACGGCTATAATAGAAGCGGACAGGGAAGAGCTTTCCCAGGATATATACCATTATATAGTAAAAAGCCTCAACGCGCAAGTTTTATTTTGAAAGGAATCAAAATTATGCGTTATCCCAAACTGATCCAGAACATGAAAAAGAAAGCCAAGGGTTACTATGCAGAGCGTGCCGTTGGAGAGTGCGAATATTTGGCACATCTTTCCCGGGTGAAACGTGGTGCCTACGATGAGCTGATTGAAAACGGAGCGTCATTCCTGTGGGACAGCTTCCAAACAAAAAAGGAAATCGGAAAAGCGGAGTGCGATCGGTTTGAGAAGTTGATGGCTCCCTTGGCAGTCGTGGCAAAAAGCTACGCCGTCAAGTTCATTGCCCATGCACATATCGATATGAACTGGATGTGGGGCTACCCCGAAACGGTGGATACCACTCTGGAAACCTTCCGTACCATTCTTCGTATGATGAAGGAATATCCCGACCTGACCTTCGGACAATCTCAGGCTTCGGTATATAAAATTGTGGAAGAAAATGAACCTGAAATGCTCCGGGAAATCAAACGACAGATTAAACGGGGCAAGTGGGAAGTCACCGCCTCCACCTGGGTGGAAGGTGACAAAAACATGGCTTCCGGTGAAGCCATGACAAGGCATCTTCTGTACACCAGAAGCTATCTCAAAAAAACGCTGGGGCTTTCGGATGATGATTTTTACCTGGATTTCGAACCGGATACCTTTGGTCACAGCGAGAACGTACCCGAAGTACTGAATCAGGCAGGGGTGAAATACTATTACCATTGCCGCGGCTTGGATGAGCCTTATTACCTCTATCGCTGGATGGCACCGTCCGGAGCAGAAGTGATTGCTTACCGGGATACCTATTGGTATAATATGGATCCCGATCCCTTCTGCGTTATGTGGGTTCCGGAATTCTGTGAGTTATACAAGATGCCCTTTGCCCTGGCGGTGTTTGGGGTGGGCGACCACGGCGGCGGTCCCACCAGACGGGATATCGAACGCATTCTTGACATGGCAACCTGGCCCATTTTTCCGGAAATTTCCTTTGGTACCTACCGGGAATTCTACAAAGAAGCCGAAAAGGTGCGGGAGACTCTGCCTTTGAAACGGGGAGAAAGCAATCCTCGTTTCACCGGATGTTACACAACCCAAAGCCGGATCAAGGCGTTTAACCGTATGGGCGAAAAACGCCTTGGGGAAGCCGAGGCTATGCAGGCTATGGCAATGATGGTGGATGGGGAGCCGAAACCCATTGACCTGGAAGCCGAGTGGCAAAAGATCCTGTTCAACCAATTCCACGACATTTTGCCCGGCAGTGGCATTGTGGATACCAGAGAGTACGCATCCGGCATTGCCCAGCAAGCCATCGCCCGAGCCAATTCTTATATTGGTCAAGCCATGCGGAGAATTGCCAGTGAAATTGATACCTCCGGATTGCCGGATGAATACATTGATCGCTTCGAATCCCGTTCGGAAGGGGGAGGCGTTGGTCAGTTTGTCACCGGATTCGGTCATACCATGGTGGAACGGGGGAGAGGTGTCAATCGGGTGATACACCTTTTTAACCCGTCTGATGTAATGATTCATCGGGTACAAGCCATCAAAATATGGGACTGGACCGGGGATGAAGAATTGCTGATGGTGACAGATCCGATGGGAGACGAAATAGACGTGACCGTTGTGGATCGGGGAAGAACGTTTGGTCATATCTACACGGAAATTGCGTTTATGGCGGACGTACCTCCCTTTGGTTACACAACCTACTCCCTGGGAGAACGGGACGCAGTGATGAAGCCATTTTTGGAGATTTCCCATCACGAAAATTCCAAACACGACACCGTTCCCAATGACTATCACGTAACCCTGGAAAACGACGTCATCAAGGCGGTGTTCCGCACTACGGATTATGCCTTGGTTTCCCTTTGGGATAAAACAACCGGAGAAGAACAGCTTTCGGCTCCTGCGGGGTTGCGCTTTGTACTGGAAGACAATCAGGGAATGGATGCCTGGCGTATTGGTAAATACGCCGAAACCGAGGAAGCTCACCACGTCCGTCTGATTTCGGCGGATATGGAAAACAAGGTACAAAAGCATTTGAAGTTTTCGGCAAAATTTGGTGAACGCTCCTCTGCCATCGTGAAGATTACCCTGGGAAAGGATGACAAGGCCCTCCGTTACAAGGTGAATATGGATTGGCTGGAAGCCAGCGGTAACGGATTTATCGCCCAGCTGCAGTATGCGGCTCCCCTGGCAAAGCCGGCAGAATCCTATTGCTACGCAGTTCCCTTTGGCGTGACAGAGCGTCAAGCTGTGGATATGGACCTTCCGGCTCTCAACTTTGTGGCGGTGTCCGGGGATAACAGACCCTACCTGTATGCTGAGCGAAAGTATGGTTTCCGTGGAAATGGTGAAGAATTGGCTCTGACTCTTTTCCGTAGCGGCGGAGCCCCCGACAAATTCCCGGAACTGGGAGACCACGAATTGGAGTTCCTGCTTGGGATCACCGAGGCGGGAGATAACCAATCGATTGCCAAGTTACGGGAAGAAATCGACCGGTATCCCATTTACCTTTCGGGAACGGTTCACGAGGGGAATCTGCCCCTGTGTGGTTCTTTCCTTTCCGACCTTGCGGAAAAGAAGGAAAGCTACATTGTGTCGGCCCTGAAACCCACGGAGAACGGGGAGGGCTTCCTGCTTCGTCTTTACGACGTGGCAGGCGGCGGCAGAGCTGAACTTAGCTTTGCCATGGATATCCGGAAGGTCTGGCTTTGCGACCTTCAAGAAAATCCGCTGGAAGAAGTGATGGTGGTAGATAAAAAGGTCATTCTACCGGTGGAAAAGGGTCAAATCGTAACAATAATGTTTGAAATATAAGGAGTTATTATCATTATGGCAAAAGTATCTGTTTCTCTTTTAAGTGCTGACTTTACCCGCATGGTAGAGGATGCCAAGCGTATGATGGAATGCGGAACCGATTGGCTTCATTGTGACGTGATGGATGGCAGTTTTGTACCAAACATTACCTTTGGGCCTCAAATGATCCGGGATCTTCGCAAAAACCTCGGCCCGGATGCCTTCCTGGACGTGCATCTGATGATTGAAAAGCCCGAACGCTACGTGGAAGAGTTTGCGGCGGCGGGTGCCAGCCTGATTTGCGTACATCAGGAAGCTACGGTGCACCTGCAGCGTACTCTGCAGGCAATCCGGAACTGCGGCGTCAAGGCCGGTGTAGCATTGAATCCGGCCACCAGCGAAATGACACTGGAATACGTGTATGACGTGGCAGATTTGGTTCTCTGTATGACGGTGAACCCCGGCTTTGGCGGACAGAAAATGCTTCCCATCGTAGCCAAGAAGGTACGTAAGATTGACAAACGCCGTAAGGAGCTTGGACTGTCCTTTGACATTGAAGTGGACGGCGGTGTAAGCACGGAAAATGCGAAGATGTTCCGGGACGCGGGGACCACCGTTCTGGTGTCCGGCAACTCGGTATTCAAAGCGCCTGACGTGGCTTTGGCAATACGTGGGATCCGCGGCGAATAAGAAAAGCAAAAGAAATAGAGCAGCACGCAAGTGCTGCTCTGTTATTTTGGGAGGAAAGTTATCAGCGAGGGAAATATTCGTCGATGATGCGATTGACGGTTTCAACCCATTTGGTCAGATTGGTGTAATTGGAGGCAGTGGTGCTGATGTCCTTAAGGATAAATTCGCAGGGGGTGCCGTTGCGTTTGCAGGCTTCCAGTACGTGGCGAATTTCAGCTTCCACGGGAGCGGGATCGAAGTTGGGGAGAGCTACAAAGGCGGGATTGGGTTTATAGGAAAGAATGTAGTTGCTGCCCATTTTTTCTGCGGCGACGTCAACGTCGGCCCATGCAGTGATGGAAATGCGGCGCAGATTCGAAAAACGCTTCAACTGTTCGATCTTGCCGTGCAGAGGCTCACAACATCCGTAGTAGGAAAGCCCACAAAGATCAAAAAGCTTTTGGGTGTACTGCAGATCAAACTCATCGTGCATTTCGGGGGAAACCACAGCAAAAATCTGTGCCATAGCACGGGCCCAAACGTCCTTCAAGGTGATATTATCCTTATCCATATCCTTGCCTATACGTCAATCTCATTAATATCCAATACTAATCAACTCATTGTTTAGTTCTATAGTAGAATTGTCAGCCAGATCGCAGTATTCTTTGAGGGCTTTCTTCAACCGAGCCTCCATGTCATTATCAACATATTGAGCTGTTTGGTAAAGATTATACAGCTTACTCTCGATTACTCGTTCATGTCCAGCGTTCATGGCGTTTCAAAATGTTTAGTGATAATAGAATATGATAAGGATAAAAAGTGATTAGCTCGGCAGAATCAGCAAAACAGGGTTCATGCAGAAATTAATACTTGC
>JAFYNU010000316.1 GCA_017547975.1 Clostridia bacterium | reverse complement strand
TTGTTATGCTGATGGGGTTGCAGGGCTCCGGTAAAACCACCAACGGCGTCAAGCTTGCGGCATATTTCCAAAAGCTTGGTAAGCGTCCTCTGATGGCCGCCTGTGACGTGTATCGTCCGGCAGCGATTTCCCAGCTCATTACCGCCGCCGGTATGGTGAATATTCCGGTGTTTGAAATGGGCCAGGGAGATCCGGTGGAAATCGCAAAGAAAGCGGTGGATCACGCCCTCTACCATGGCAATGACATGGTGTTCCTGGATACCGCCGGCCGTCTTTCGGTGGACGAAGCCCTTATGGATGAGCTTCGCCGGATTGACGAAGCGGTTGGTCCCCACGAAAAGATTTTGGTGGTGGACGCCATGACCGGCCAGGATGCCGTCAATACCGCCGAGAATTTCGAAAATCGGGTGGGTATCGATTCGGTTATCCTCACCAAGCTGGACGGCGACGCCCGAGGCGGTGCGGCCCTTTCCATCCGGGCTGTCACCAAGAAACCCATCAAGTTCTGCGGCATCGGCGAAAAGATCGATGCTTCGAATATTGAGCCCTTCCATCCCGACCGGATGGCCTCCCGCATCCTTGGTATGGGTGATGTACTCACACTGATCGACAAGGTTCAGGAGAATTTCGAGAAGAAAAAGGCCGAAGAACTGGAAGAAAAAATCAAGAAATCCCGTCTTTCCCTGGACGACTACCTGGATCAGCTTCGTCAGATGCGGGGAATGGACATGGGTCAGATGATGGCGATGATTCCCGGTATGAAGGGTGCCAAGGACTTCAAGATTGATGAAAAGGCCCTGGATCGGATTGAAGCGATCATTCTGTCTATGACCAAGAAGGAACGGGATAAGCCCGAAATTATCAACGCCAGCCGCAAGAAGAGAATTGCCGCAGGCAGCGGTACCCGGGTGGAGGACGTGAACCGTCTTCTAAAACAGCACGAGCAAGTGCAGAAAATGACCAAGCAAATGTCCAAAATGACCGGACGGATGGGTAAGAAAGGCATGAAAGGCATGCGCTTCCCCTTCTGAACCACGCTATCCTTCCCAGCAAGGGATTGATATACAACAATAAAAACCATATATTTTTGGGAGGAAACAACAAATGGTAAAGATCAGACTGCGCCGCATGGGCGCCAAGAAGGCTCCTTTCTATCGTATCGTCGTCGCCGACTCCCGCTATCCCCGTGATGGCCGCTTCATCGACGAAATCGGCACCTACGACCCCATGAAGGAACCCTCTGAATTCAAGGTAGACGAAGAAAAGGTAAAGACCTGGATCAAGAACGGCGCTCAGCCCACCGACACCGTTAAGACCCTGCTCAAGAAGAACGGCATCATCTAAGGGTTTCCTTATATGAAAGAATTACTGATCTTCATCGTGAGCCACCTGGTGGATCACCCGGAGAGCATTTCTGTGAACGAGATCTGGAAGGACGACAAGGACGTTACCCTGGAACTGACCGTGGATCAGAGCGATATGGGTAAGGTTATCGGCCGCCAGGGCCGGATTGCAAAGGCCATCCGTACCCTGATGAAGACCTCCGCTGCGCATGAAAATATCCGCGTCAGCGTGGATATTCTGGGCTAATCCAGGTGCAAAAGGAATATTTGGACGCAGGGCGCATTGTTGGCACCTTCGGCATTCTTGGCGAAGTGCGCATTGAGCCCTGGTGCGACAGCCCCGAGTTTCTCCGGGGCTTTTCGCAATATTATATCGATGGCAAGGCACACAAGGTGCTTCGGGCCAGGGTACACAAGAACATGGTGCTGGCACTTTTGGAGGGGTATTCCAATCCGGAGGATGCCATGGTACTGCGGGGGAAAACCGTTTCCATTTTCCGCGGGGACGTGAAGCTGCCTAAGGGGACCTTCTTTGTGGAGGATCTGAAGGGACTTCCCGTGTTTGACCTGCGCAAAAACGCCGTGATAGGAACCCTGCGGGAGATTTTGAATCTGCCCGGAAGCGACGTGTACGTGGTTGCAGGGGAAAAGGGGGATATCCTGATTCCTGCTGTGGAGGCATTCATGCGGGGGGCTGACCTGGAAAAGGGAGAAATCCGCGTGGAAACCATTGAGGGTATGGGCGATGAGGATTGACATTCTGACCCTGTTTCCCCAAAGCATTGAAGCCTTTCTGGGAGAAAGCATCATTGGCCGGGCCCGCAAGGCCGGCAAATTGGAACTCCATTGCCATCAAATCCGCGATTATACCATGCACAAACAAAAACAGACCGATGACTATCCCTATGGCGGCGGCTTCGGCATGGTCATGTATGCCGACCCGCTGTACCGCGCCCACCAGGCGGTGAAGGAGGCGTGCGGTAAGGAGCATATTCACACGGTCTATATGTCCCCCCAGGGCCAGGTGTTTGATGAAGATAAGGCCAAGGAACTGGCGGGCTACGATCAGATCATGCTGGTCTGCGGCCATTACGAAGGGGTGGACGAACGATTCCTGGAAGAGTGTGTGGACGAGGAAATTTCCCTTGGAAACTTCGTTCTTACCGGCGGGGAAATCGCCGCGGCGGCCATTGCCGATGCGGTAGCAAGACTTTCCCCCGGCGTCCTTCGCACCGAGGAATGCTTCACCGACGAAAGTATTTACGACGGACGGTTGGAACATCCCCAATATACCCGTCCCGAAGAATGGCATGGGAAGAAGGTACCGGAGGTACTGTTTTCCGGTAACCATGCCGAAATCAAAAAGTGGCGCCAAAAGCAGGGGCTTTACCGCACCTTCGATAAGCGTCCCGACCTGTTCGAGGAATTCCCCCTGAGTGACGAAGAGCGAAAGCTCCTTCGGGAATCGGGCAGAAATCCCGATGAGGTGGAATAAAGGAAAAAGTACCCGCGTGACGTGATTGTCACGCGGGTGTTTTTGTGCTATAATGGGGGAAAAGGGGGGATGGGAGATGAAAACCGAGCGTATGATTGGGATCCTGGCCCTTTTGCAGACCCATGGACGGCTGACCTGCTCCTATCTTGCGAAAAAATTCGAGGTTTCGGTTCGTACCATCCGCCGGGATATTGAAGATATTTCCAAGGCCGGAATTCCGTTGGTGACTACCCAGGGAAACGGCGGCGGAGTTGCCGGTTACCGCCTCTTACGAAGGACAAGGCGAATCAGCGTGCGAATTTAAGGCGGCTGTTGAAAACGGCAAACTGGTGTTGCTGAACCTCAATCCGGCTGGAACCT
>JAFYNU010000315.1 GCA_017547975.1 Clostridia bacterium | reverse complement strand
TGAGGTGGAATAAAAAAGCATCGACACCCACGTGAATGACGATTGTCACGTGGGTGTTTTTGTGCTATAATGGAGAATATAACGGGTGAAATACCGTATCAGTCGGTTAACGGAGGAAAACGTATGCAGATCCATGAGAACTTTACCGGGGGCAATATCCGGGTGAAAAGCATCAACGGGGACGTGGTGGAGCTGGAAAACCAGCTTCGGGATACCACTACCGAGTGGTTTTATTGGGCCTTTTGCGTGGAGGACGCCGGGGGGAAGAGCCTGACCTTCCGCATGCAACCCGACCGTCTGGGCTATTTCGGCCCGGCGGTGAGCCACGACCTGAAGGAATGGCATTGGCTTGGGGAAGTGGATGGGGACAGCTTTACCTACAGCTTTGCCGAAGGGGAAAATAAGGTCTATTTTGCCCACAATATGCTGTATCACCCCGACCGCTTCCTGACCTTTGCCCACCGGGTTGGGCTGGAAGTAAAGACCCTTTGCGAAAGCAAACGAGGAAGAGAAACTCCCTGTGTAACCTTTGGGGATGGAGAAAAGCAGGTGATCCTGACCGCCCGGCACCATGCCTGTGAATCCACCGGAAGCTACGTGCTGGAAGGGGTTTTGGAGCGGCTGATGGAAAAGCCCATTCCGGGAATCAAGGTGTTCTGCGTTCCCTTTGTGGACTACGACGGAGTCGTGGATGGGGACCAGGGGAAAAACCGGGCACCCCACGACCAAAACCGGGACTACCTGTGGGAAGAGGAGGCCATCTATCCCGAGGTAGCCGCCATCCGAAGCTTTGCCCGGGAGAATGGATGTAATTATGCCTTCGATTTCCACGCGCCCTGGCACAAGGGGAATGAAAACGACACGGTTTTCATCGTCCATAGCGATGCCGCCAGGGAAGAAAAGTTCCGCAGATTTTCAAAACTTCTGGTGTCTGCCATGACTCCGGAGGCCATGCAATTTTACGGAAAGACCGACTATCCCTCCGGTACCGGCTGGAACATTCCCGGAGCCCAGTTTGCCAGGAACATGGGACGGATTCCGGGCAATGACGTGGCCTTTACCCTGGAGACCGCCTATTTCGGTACCCCGGAAAACACGGTAGGCCAGGACAAGCTGGTGGCCCTTGGCAGAGCCTTTGCCGAGGCCTTGAGAGCCTACGTGGGATAAAAGTGACGAAAATAAGAAGCTTCTGCCCGAAAGCGGGCGGAAGCTTCCATTTATATTCGGTAAAGAATGAAAATAGTTCTTGCATGGGAGCTCTGTTTGTGATATAATAACTGCGTTTCGTTTGTGGGAAAGTCATCTTTTCCAGGCAATCTATATATTTGGAGAACAATATGATCATTGGAACAACCAGAGAATTGAAGAATCACGAATACCGGGTGGGTCTGACCCCTGATAATGTTATGGCTTACGTAGCCGCCGGTCACACCGTTTACGTGGAGACCATGGCGGGTGACGGCGCCGGTTTCCCGGACGAGGAATACGTGGCGGCGGGTGCCACCATTCTTCCTACCCCCGACGAGGTCTATGCCATTGCGGATATGATCGTTAAGGTTAAGGAACCCGAAGAATGTGAATATGATAAACTTCGTGAAGGCCAAATCCTTTACACCTATCTCCACCTGGCACCCAACCCCGGTCTGGCGGAAGCGCTGATGAAGAAAAACGTAAAGGCCGTGGCCTTTGAAACCATTACCGACGAATTGGGCAATCTGCCCTGCCTGCGCCCTATGAGCCAGATTGCCGGCCGCCTGTCCATTCAGGAAGGGGCCAAGTACATCGAACGCAGCTACGGCGGACGCGGCATCCTGCTTGGCGGTGTTCCTGGGGTGGAACGTGGCGAAATCGTCATCATTGGCGGTGGTATTGCCGGTACCTACGCCGCAAAGGCCGCTGTTGGTATCGATGCCGAAGTGACCCTGCTGGACGTAAATCCGAATCGTCTGGCCTACCTGGAGGATATCTTCGGAGCATCGGTTACCACCCTTTACAGCACAGAGGCAAACATTGTAAAGTGCCTGAAAGAAGCTGACCTTGTCATCGGTTCGGTTCTGATTCCCGGCGGGAAGACTCCCAAGCTGGTTCGCCGTGAACACCTGAAGCTCATGAAGAAGGGGGCCGTGGTGGTGGATATCGCCATCGACCAGGGCGGCTGTTTTGAATCCAGCCACGTCACCACCCACGACGATCCGGTTTACATTGAAGAGGGTGTGGTTCATTACTGCGTAGGCAACATGCC
>JAFYNU010000314.1 GCA_017547975.1 Clostridia bacterium | reverse complement strand
TACATTTCCTACGAAGTATTCCTTGCCTACATCGGCATGGGTATGACCGAAATGTCCCTGGGCCGTCTGATCTACGCCGCCGAAAGCGCCATGGTCACCCCGGGTTGGCAGTTTGAATTCTGGAGCCCGGTGGCCATTTCGTCCATCATTACGGTGGTACTGTACGTGGTGGGCCAGAACCTGGGCGACGCATCCGACCCCCGGACCCACATGTAAGAGGAGATCGAAATGGAAGAAAAGAAAGTATTGTTATCTGTCAAGGACCTGGTGGTCAAATTCCGGGTCCGCGGCAGAATTCTGACCGCCATCCGGGGCATTTCCCTGGATATTTACGAAAACGAATCCATCGCCATCGTGGGTGAATCTGGCTCCGGTAAGTCGGTCTTTACCAAGACCTTCGCCGGTATGCTGGACAGCAACGGCTTCATCGATCAGGGTGAACTGATTTTCAACGATGAAGAACTGGCCGAAACCCAGGTGAAGCTTACCTCCGCCGCAAAGACCTCCATCAAAAAGACCGCCGCCAAGCTGAACGGCTATTCCCGTTACGAGCTGGGGGCCGAAACCTACAAAAAGATGGTGGAACTCCAGGCCGATAAGAAGCGCCGGGAGGTTCTCAGCGACGAAGAAAAGGCTGCCATTGAAAAGGAACTGGGCGATCTGATCCACGAACGCACCACCCTCTTCAACGACAAGCAGACCTACGACCCCAAGAAGGAACACGCCAGGATCAAGGCTGCCGAAAAGTCCATCAAGGAAATGGATGCCAAGATCAAGCTCCTCCGGAAGAAGGAAGGGGAGGCGGAAAAGGCCAAGAAGCAGGCCGCCGCCGCCGATACCGCCTATCTTGCGGAATATAACAAGAAGCTTGCCGAACTAAAGGCCAAGTACGCCGAAGAGATCAAGGGTGATATCTCGGATGAAACCAAGGCCCGCAACGAGATCCTTGCCAAGGAAATCCGCCTGTCGGTGGGCCGCTACGGCTTTGTCCAGCGCATCAAGTATAAGCACATGCTCCGCAAGGCCCTGAAAAAGGCCATGATCATGGGCGTGGATCTCCATAGCGAAGAACAGCGCAACCACGTATTCGATACCGTGGTCTTCCGTGTTCGCTACCTGGACGAAACCGCCGATACCCTCCACGGTACCTGTATCCTCAACCTGGCAAACGTAAAGTACGCCAAGGACTGGACCCAGATCCGCGGCCGCCGCATCGCCACCGTCTTCCAGGATCCCATGACCTCCCTGAACCCCATCATTACCATTGGTAAGCAGATCACCTCCATCATCATCAAGCACCAGGGTTGCTCCGAAGTGGAAGCAAGAGCCCGTGCCATTGAGCTGATGCACAAGGTTGGTATTCCCAAGGCGGAAGCCCGCTTTGACGACTATCCCTTCCAGTACTCCGGCGGTATGCGCCAGAGAATCGTCATCGCCATCGCCCTGTCCTGCCAGCCCAAGATCCTCATCTGCGACGAACCCACCACCGCTCTGGACGTTACCATCCAGGCCCAGATTCTGGAACTTATCAAGGATCTGCAGAAAGAGTTCGGTTATACCATCGTATTCATCACCCACGACCTGGGTGTTGTTGCCAACATTGCCGACCGTGTTGCCGTGCTGTATGCCGGTCAGGTGGTGGAACTGGGCACCGTAGATGAAGTATTCTACGATCCCCGCCACCCCTACACCTGGGCGCTGCTTTCCAGCCTGCCCCAGCTGGCACAGAAGGATGCAAAGCTTTACTCCATTACGGGTACTCCTCCTTCCCTTTACAACAGCATCACCGGCGATGCCTTTGCACCCCGTAACCCCTATTCCATGAAAATCGACACCCTGGTGGAACCCCCCATGTTCCAGGTGAGCGAAACCCACTTCGCCAAGACCTGGCTCCTGGATCCCCGGTCGAAGAAGGTGGAAAAGCCCGAAATCATCCAGGATATCCACGAAAAGATCCTGGCAACCTATCATATTAAGGAGGCGTGACTGTGGCTGAACTGAATAAAAAGGCCCGTCGGGTCTCTCATTTCCCGGAACACGGCCCCGTGGACGAAGCGGGCCGGGAGGTTCTGGTATCCCTCAAAAACGTGGACATCACCTTTGGCAAGGGGGACAACGCCGTCAAGGCCGTACAGAATGCCTCCTTTGATATCTACAAGGGTGAAACCTTCTCCCTGGTAGGGGAATCGGGCTCCGGTAAGACCACCATCGGCCGTGCCGTTATCCGTGTCAACCCCCTGGCAAAGGGCGAAATCGAATACAAGGGCGTCCGCATTTCCGGCAAGATTCCCCACTCTCTGGACCGGGAAGTCATCCGTAACATCCAGAT
>JAFYNU010000313.1 GCA_017547975.1 Clostridia bacterium | reverse complement strand
GCAATATTGGTTGCCACCCGGCGGGGATAGGTCAAGGCGTACTGGATGGGCAGGCGCATATCCGGGGCGGCGGCTTCACCGATGACGGCCCCATCGGCGAATTCCACAAAGGAGTGGAAAATGCTTTCCCGATGGATCACAATGTCAATGTCGTCGGCGGTAACGCCGAACAGGTGCATGGCCTCACTCAGCTCCAACCCCTTGTTCATCAGGGTGGCGCAGTCGATGGTGATTTTGGGACCCATTCGCCAGTTGGGATGGCGAAGGGCATCGGCGGGGGTCACCTTCTCCAAAAAGGCCTTGTCTTTCCCGAAAAAGGGGCCGCCGGAGCAGGTGAGAATAATTTTGGAAAGATCCCGGCGGTCTCCCGCCAACAGGCTCTGGAAAATGGCGGAATGCTCCGAATCCACCGGCAACAGGTCGACCCCGTGCTTTTTGGCGGCGGAAAGGACGATATTACCCCCGCAAACCAGGGTTTCCTTGTTTGCCAGGGCGATGGTGTGACCGGTCTCAATGGCGGTGAGGGT
Source organism: Clostridia bacterium (assembly GCA_017547975.1). Taxonomy (GTDB): domain Bacteria; phylum Bacillota; class Clostridia; order Oscillospirales; family QAMX01; genus RUG11797. Next base: position 5,157 of record JAFYNU010000313.1, on the reverse strand, counting down.
GGGTTTCAAACCCGCCACCCCCGACATGGCGCAGACGGTGGTGTCGCCGGGCAGGGCGGCAATCTCCTCCACCGCCTGGGTACCTCCGGTGATGATGGTATCGGTGTCCCCAAGGGCGGCCTTCAGGCGAAGTGCGGCCTTTTCGTCCGCCAGGGCGGCGTATTTGGGGCGGAATTTCCGAACCTGCTCCTCCATCAGCTTGTCGTTGCTTCCGGCGGCCAGGGCCAGGGGGGAGAGTCCCAGATTTTCCATAACGTCCAGGGTCTGCCGGCCGATGGAGCCGGTGGAGCCCAGAATGGTGATTGTCTGATTCATAAATTGCTCCTTAGCCGATCAGGGGGAAGACAGCCAGAACGGCATACACCACAGGCAGTACGAAAAGCACCGAATCGAACCGATCCAGAATGCCCCCGTGGCCCGGCATGATCTTGCCGTAATCCTTTATATGATTTTCCCGCTTGATCAATGACATGGAAAGGTCGCCGATCTGGCTGATAACCGAACCCACCAGGCCAAGAATCACCAGACCAAGGTAGTTGGGGGTCAGATCAAAGGCATACTGCAGTACCAGACCGTAACCGGCCAGGGCCAGGGCACAGCCCAGAATACCGCCGATGGAACCCTCGATGGTCTTTTTGGCGCTGATGTGGGGGATGAGCTTGTGCTTGCCGATGGCCATGCCGGTGAAGTAGGCAAAGGTGTCACAGCTCCAGGCGGTCAGAAAGGGCAGTACGATGAGATACTTCCCATAATCGGCGGAAAGTATAATGGGGAATATGGAAAAAAAGCAGGGAACCACCACGCTTCCAAAGAGGATGGCCCCGATGGAGGCGAAGGTGAAGCTTTCGGTGTGGTACATGCCGTAAACAAACAGGGCCGCCAGCACCGCCAGATAATAAAAGAGGATCAGGGGGAAGCGAATGCCGAAGCAGATGGCGGCGGGCAGGGTCAGGGCAGAAAGAATCGAAAGGGTCAGGGGGAAGGGAGCCTTCACCAGGCCGGTGTTGCGGAGCAGCTCCCAGGCGGCGATGGCAGAAAGCAGGGAGGAAAACACCACCGAGCACCAGGGGGGCAGGAAAAACAGAACGATAATGAAAATGGGCAGATACAAAAGTGCCACGATAATACGTTTTGCCATAACAAATTCTCCTATTTGACGTTGCCGTAACGGCGTTTGCGTCCGGCAAACCAGACAATGGCTTCGTCGATCTCCTTTTCGGAAAAGTCGGGCCACAGAACGTCGGTGAAATAAAACTCGGCATAACTCAACTGCCACAAAAGGAAGTTGGAAAGCCGCTTTTCTCCCCCCGGTCGAATGAGCAGATCGGGGTCAGGCTGACCGGCGGTGTAAAGGTGGGACGTGATATCTTCCTGGGTCACGGCGGTCAGATCCATGCCTTCTTTGGCCATGGACCGGATGGCGTTTGTGATCTCGTCCCGGCCGCCGTAATTCACCGCCACGTTGACGTGAAGACCGGTGGTGTGTTCCGACATTTCGTGGAGCTTTTCCATTTTGGCCCGGAGCTTGTCGTCAAATACCGAAAGATCCCCCAGAAAGTGCAGACGGATGTTCTTTTCAATCAACGACTTCATGGCGGTATCCATGTAGTGATCCAGAAGGCGCATGATCTCCTTGACTTCGTCGGCGGGCCGAGACCAGTTCTCGGTGGAAAAGGCGTAGACCGTCAGATATTCCACGCCGGGAATGGTGCCCAGGTATTCGGCAATTTTGCGGAATACCTCGCTGCCTACGCTGTGGCCGGCGGTGCGGGGGAGAAGTCTCTTTTTTGCCCAGCGGCCGTTGCCGTCCATAATGATGGCCACGTGCCGGGGTGTGATCGAATGTTCCATAATGTTTAAGATACCGCTCCGCGAAGTCACGGAGCGGTATTTCCTCGGTTCTTTATAAATTAGATCTCCATGAGTTCCTTTTCCTTCTTGGCGGAAACCTCGTCCACCTTCTTGACGTACTTGTCGGTGAGATCCTGCATATCCTTTTCGCAGATCTTCAGGTCGTCTTCGGTGATTTCGGACTTCTTCTTCATGGCCTTGAAGGCGTCAACCGCTTCCCGGCGGACGTTACGCACGGCAACCTTGCCTTCCTCGGCGTACTTGCGCACCAGCTTGGTCAGTTCCTTGCGGCGTTCTTCGGTGAGGGGAGGGAAGGCGAGACGGATGGACTTGCCGTCATTGGTGGGGGTGATGCCCACGTCGCTTGCCAGAATGGCCTTTTCAATGGCCTTCAGGAGGGAGGGATCCCAGGGCTGAACAACCAGCATTCTGGGTTCGGGTACCGAAATGGAACCAACCTGGTTCAGCGGGGTCTGGGTGCCGTAGTAATCGACGGTAACCTTGTCCAGAACCGAAGCGCTGGCGCGGCCGGCGCGGATGGTGCCGAATTCGGAGATCAGGGAATCGATGGTCTTTACCATCTTGTCTTCGTAAACTTTATAATCGGATTTTGCCATGGGAAATACCTTCCTTTCGTGAAATCAGTATGTTTTTTTAGAGTTCGGATTTTACCACGGTGCCCACAGGTTCGCCCATGACACCCTTGACGATGGTTTCGGGATCGTCCAGCTTGAACACCAGCATGGGGATCTGGTTGTCCATCAGGAGGGACATGGCGGTGGGGTCGGTGGCGCGCAGGTTGCGGGCCAAAACTTCCTGGTAGGTGATTTCGGTGAAACGCTGGGCAGTGGGATCCTTGTTGGGGTCGGCGGTATAGATGCCGTCCACGTTTTTTGCCATCAGGATCAGGTCCACGTGCATTTCGATTCCCTTCAAAACCACGCCGGTATCGGTGGTGAAGTAGGGATTGCCGGTGCCGCCGGCAAAGAGAACAACGTAACCTTCCGAAAGGTAACGCATGGCGTTGACTACGTTGTAGTTTTCACACATCAGGGGGACCGATACGTTGGAAAGGACCCGGGTCTTGACACCCTGATTTTCCAGCGCTTCGGAAAGGGCGATGCAGTTCATGATGGTGGCAAGCATGCCCATGTGGTCAGCCCGGGAGCGTTCCATCACAAGTCCGTTGCGGGCGCCCCGCCAGAAGTTGCCGCCGCCGCAGGCAATGCCTACTTCGCAACCCATATCGTGGAGTTTTTTGATGGCGCCGGCGCATTGGTTAATGGTAACAGCGTCGATGCCGTTGCCGGTACCGCCCGAAAGGGCTTCCCCGCTGACCTTCAGCATGACGCGTTTATACAAAGGAGTCAAATTGGATTACCTCCCACAGTCAGTTTCCCTTATTTTATCACAGGACAGGCCATAATTCAAGCGTCATGCGTAAATTTCCGGGGAAAAGTTTGCGTTAGTTTCCGCTCCAAAAGAAGAGGGGGTTATTGGAGGGGAAAAGAAGCTTGCCGTCACAGTTTTTAACCGGGTCCCGGTAAAGAACGAGCCTGCACCATGGGGGGAGCTGAGGGGCTTTTGTAAGGCCGGTGGCCTCCAGGGCATTGGCCGAAAGGGTGGTCAGGGAATTTGGCAGGGAAAGCCCTGTCAAAGCCCGGCAACCCTCGAAGGCCAGGGGGCCAATGTAGCGGAGATTATCAGGAAGAGGAAGATGGCAAAGCTTGGTGCAATAGGAAAAGGCGGATTGTCGGATGGTTTTCAGGCTTTTGGGCAGATGAATCGCCGCAAGTCCCAGGGGCTCATCCCGATAAAAGGCCAGGTCATCCAGGTGAACGATGCCTTCCCCCAGGATGACGGTCAGAATGCATGACCACCCCTCGTCCGAAAGACGGGAAAGAAATGTCCGGCCAAGCCGCCCTTTTCCGCTGACCCATAGGGTTCCCTGGTCATCCAGTACCCCCCGCAGGTTGTAGCCGGTGATGACCTCCCGCACCTCGGGATGATCGGCAGGCAGGGCGAAGCGGTGGGCAAAGGCGGCGGGATCGGCGGCATAGCGGTTGACCAGGTCGGCGGCAAATGCAGCCCCAGCCCTGTCCCGGGCTTCTTCCCCCCGGCGCTTTTCAAATTCCGCCTGTTTTTTTGCTTGTTTTTCCAGAAGTTCGGCGTAGAGTTCGGCCTGGGTTTCCTCCCATTTGAGACGTCTTTTTTCTTCGTTCTCTTCGGCTACCGCCCGGTTGGCTTCCACAAGGGCCCCGAAGGCGGCATTCCAGGTGTCAATGGATTTTTCGGGATCGGAGATCCGGAAAAGTACGTCATGCTGGTTTTCCTGATAAAGCCTTACAAAATGGGCTACCAGGAGGTTATGCAGATCCAGGGGGAGCCGTTTCCTTTCGTAAAGCCAAAGCAGGTAGGCAAGCTTTGGTATGTCCAGGTAAAGGGTGCATTCCACCCCGGACAGGGCAGCTTCCAAGGTGGGCCATACCCAGGCGACCTCCTCTTCGCTCATTTCCGGCAGGGTGGAAAAGCTTGTGAAATGATAAAGGAAAAGTGAGGAAAAGGCGAGTCCATCGGTAATAACGGCGTACTTTTCCATATATGCCTCCGGTGGACTGGGTTGATCCACCGGGGGCGGATAATCGTAAAGGTCGGCTGTTTTGCCCCCAAGCTCGGTGTAGCGGTAACCAAGGGATCGGGCGACGTGATGGGTGAACTGGGAAAGAATGGAGGAATATATAAGGTTGTGGATCGGGTTAAAAAGCTCGGTAGTTTCGGATGCCATGGGAATACCCCCGAAATCAGGATGAATTTGTGTGTAGTATAGCAGAATTGATGCGGAATTGCAACCAAACAAAAAAACCAGCCGAAAAGGCTCCGGCTGGTTATAACAGTTTACAATCAGGCTTCCACGGGGATTTTGACCACCACCACCTGGTACTCGCCGGCGGTTTCAAAATGACCGTTGGGCTTGTGACCATCGTTGGGGTAGACGATGAAGAAGTCACCGGGATTCAGGGCGATGGTGGCACCCTCGCCCCCAAAGAAGATCAGGTCCCGGTCGGGCATGTAGTCCCCATCGGGGGTCAGGTCGGAAATGGGAGCCCAGGTCAAAACCGGGTTGCCGGACACCACGTACTGCAGGTCCAGGTATTTCCGATGGGCTTCAAACTTGATATCAGCCAGGGGCTTGGTGGTGTTCTTGGGGTTTACGAGAACGTACATACCGCCGGAGAGCTCGTGGCGGCCGGTTTCCTTTTCGGTAATGGTTTCCAGAAAATCGAAGGCTTCCTTGAAGAGGGGATG
>JAFYNU010000312.1 GCA_017547975.1 Clostridia bacterium | reverse complement strand
GTCAGCACGTGTACGTTGCTTTCCTCCCCGGCCAGTTCTTCCGCCGCCTGGTTATATTTTTTCCAAAAGGATTTTCTAGGCTCCTCCCGGTCGGTGAATACCCGTGCCGCCCGGGGGGTAGTCGCAGTGGATTTGCTTCGTACTTTCATATTTCGTTCTCACTTTCCTCATTCGATGACGGTGATGGTGTCGGGATTATCGTAGAATACCAGCTTGGAAAGATTTTCCCCGGCCAGGGATTCCCCGTTGCCGGTGACCTTTTGGAAGGTCACGTCCAGCAGGTTACCCGTCCCGGCGTTGCGCCACACCTGGGATTGCATATCGGCGGTATAGTTGACGTTTTCAAATCGGATTCCCTCCAGGCGGCTGTCGGTAAGCGTCATGGAATAGTTGCCGCAAAGGATGGGGCGGCCAAAGTCTCTGTGAATGGTCATATTGCGGAAGGTGACGTTACATACCTTTCCCTGTCCGTTTTCCCGCAGGACCACAAGCGACCCGATACGGTCGTTGTCCCAGGTGGCATCCCGGAAGATGACGATGCCGTCCTCAAAAAGAATATCCGACACATCCCGTTCGATTTCTCCAATAACGCCGAAGCAGCGTGCCTTGCTTCCCCAGGCCACGCACCGGGAAAAAGTGATATTTTTGCTGACGGCGGTTTCCTCCCCGCCCAGGGTCTTGACCTCAAACATATCGTCCCCGGTGCGGGCGAAGCAATCGGTGACGGTGACTTCGGTGGAATTGCAGATGGCAAAGGCATCGCTGTTGGTGCGGTAGCCAAACACTGCGCTTTGGCTCACCGAAACCCCCTCACAACGGTAGTTGATGTAGGACCATTCGCAGGGATTCAGCATAATCAGCCCGTCCACCGAGATATTTTTGCACAGGGTGAACACCACACCCCGGCGTTCGTGCCAATCCAACCGGGACATATCGATGGTGCCCCGTCCCGCTATGGTGATATTTTCGGCATGAAAGCCATTCACCACAGGGTAACGGTTCAGGCCGATGGCGTTATTCTCCTCCGCCCCTTCCTCCGGGTTCCCGGCGGCGTCTTCATCGGTTTGGACGTCGATGGTGTGTTTTGGAAGGAGCAGGGCTCCGGCTTTGAGATAGAGCACAGAATCCCCCGAAAGGAGGATGGGATCCACTTCATGAAGGCCCGGCTCGTAAACCAGCACCTTGTCTTCCCCATACTTTTCCTGGTAGGCGGCAATTTCCGAATCCTCATCGGCATATTTCCGCACAAACAGGGTAAAGGCGGCATCCTGGCTGTCATTCAGGACGATGGTATAGCTACCGTGTTTGCCGATTTCCAGCTCCAGGGTCTGTCCTGTTTGGGTAAGCTTTGCCGGGTCGTTGGCAAACACTTCGGCGCTTTCCACCGGCACCGAGGGCTTCACCGTCAGAGTCAAGGTAACCTTTTTATGATTACCAAAGGAAACGTCCGCCGAGGAGAAGGAATGGATGGCTCCCCGATATTCCGACCCAATATACACCGGAGTGGCATAAACCGGCAGGACTTCCCCATCCAATACGGCGTCGAAATAGGGAGAAATCACAAGGTTGGTTTCCTCCCTGCCGGCATTGCCCTGGTAACTGGTGTCGCCTGCGGCATAGGCGGCAAAGCTTTCGGGGGTAAGGCCCCGTTCTTCCAAGGTCTTAACGGTATTTTCAGGATAGGTCATAGTTTGGATCATATAGGATTCCTTTCCTCCGCAGGAAACCAGCAGAATTGCCAGCACCAGGGCACACAGGGCAAATAGTACCGTTTTTTTCATAAACGCCTCCGGTATTTCACGTGAGAATCACTTTATTATACCATGCTCCATCCCACAAAAGCAAGCATTCCCCCAATTCCGCATTGCCTTTTTCCCCAAAAAATGCTATACTATCCCCATCACCGAAACCGGAGGAAATATATCATGCGTTGGACCAACCGTCAATACGTGGACCTGATGACCTACAACCATCCCGAGCGCCCCATGTTCAGTGAGCTTTTCGGCCCCATTATCGGCCTTCCGGAGGAATGGCGGGCCCAGGGTGCCACCGAAGACATGATCGAAATGCACGCCTTCTCCTTCGATTACGTGCCCATCCATTATCTTGGAAAGCTGGGTCCTATCCATTGCCCCGATCCCATCGTCCTTCGGGACGATCCCACCTTTTACGAGGGGATCGATCACCTGGGCCGCCACGTGCGTATGGATAAGCGCACCGCCACCCTCCCCCTGCCCATGACCTTCCCGGTGGAAACCATGGAGGATTGGCTGAAAATTAAGCACATGTACCAGTACGACCCCAGCCGCCTTACCGAGGATATGATCCGGGAAGCAAAATACCTGCAGGATCGGGGTCATCTGATCATCACCGCCATTCCCGGGGGCTTTGACACCCTGCGGGAACTCATGGGAGAGGTTAACTGTTGCATCGCCTACTACGAGGATCCCGAATTGATCCACGACATTCTGGATACCCTGGCAGAGACCAACCGGCAGGTTCTCAATGAGCTTTGCCGCCACATCACCATCGACGCCCTGACGGTACACGAGGACATGGCAGGTAAATC
>JAFYNU010000311.1 GCA_017547975.1 Clostridia bacterium | reverse complement strand
GAACCACGAAGATAGTAACAGCAATGGGGAAGATGATCTTCTCGGTGTTGGAGACAACACGCAGCTGGCTCATCTTGACCTTGCGGGACTCAGCAGTGGTCAGAGCCTTCATGATGGGGGGCTGGATCATGGGGATCAGAGCCATGTAGGAGTAAGCAGCAATGGCGATAGCAGGCATGATGTTGGGAGCCAGGGACTTGGTGAGCCAGATGGCGGTAGGACCGTCAGCACCACCGATGATGCCGATGGAAGCGGCTTCGGGGCCATTGAAGCCCAGCAGAATAGCAGCCAGGAAAGCGGCAAAGATACCGAACTGAGCGCCGGCATCCATGAGCAGGGACTTGGGGTTGGAGATCAGGGGACCGAAGTCGGTCATGGCGCCAACACCGATGAAGATGAGGGAGGGATAGATACCCAGCTTAACGCCAAGGTAGAGCATATCGATCAAACCACCGTCATGGAGGATCCGACCGTAGTCAATGTGAGTAACTTCTTCGGTCAGGAGCCAGAGTTCCGGATTGTAGACACCGGAGAAGGGCAGGTTGGTCAGGAGCATACCGAAAGCAATACCGATCAGAAGGAGCGGTTCGAACTGCTTGACGATACCCAGATAAAGGAGGACACAGGCGATTACGATCATGACAGCGGCCTGCCAGTTGAAGCCGGCAAACAGACCATACAGACCGGAGGTCTGCCACAGATTGATAAGGACTTCACCAATATTCATTTACTTCTCCTCACTTTCCACTTTCTTGATAGATTTGAAGCGCAGCTCGTTCAGCGGAGTCTGCAGCTCGTCGGCAACAATGGCCATGGCCATAGCAGCGACACGGGGTTCTACATCGTGCATTTTGAAGTCACCGCAGGAGCCCTTTGCAAGAGCCTTGGGGGCAGCAGGAGCAGCAACCACGGGAGCGGCAGGAGCAACAGCCTTCTCATTCTTCTTCACACCGGCGAAGATGGAGGAGAAAAGTTTCACGATGATGAGCAGAAGAAGCAGAACTGCAAATACGAAACAAATACCTACAGCGGCAATCGCAGCGGCCTGTCCAATGGTCGGATTGGTCAAATCCATAACGTACACCTCTCACTTTTTTCTTTTCGTGACGGCAGGCCTCCCCATCGTTTGCGGAAGAAACACTACTTCACGAATACCATAAAATTTTCTTTGGCTATTATACCATACCTCACCGGGGAAAGCAATGGTTAAAATCATAAAAAGCGTTCTCCCCCATTTCTAAAAAATGTACTATTTGCCATCCGTGTTTTTCCATCAAAAACCCCGCTTGCCACAGGACAAGCGGGGTTGCCGTTCAAATCAATAAATCACTATTCTCCATAACCCGGCAGGCTTTGATATAGGCTTCTTCCAGGGGAATCCAGCGTTTTTCAAAGCTTTCCCGGTATTCCTCCCCGTCCCGGGCAACGATTCGTTCCAGCTGAGTGACGGGGTCCACGTTGCAAAACACGCGAATGTCCGCCGAAAGGCCGATTTTAGGATTGCCGGAATAGGATCCCTCCACCACGTAAAGGCCGCTTTCGGGAACCTCCACCCATTCACCGTAGTCCATTTTACTGCAATCAAACCGGCGGTAGGAAAAAGCACCGGTACCGATTTTTTCCGATACCTCTTCCCGGAAGCGTTCGTAGTGAACGTTTCCCCCGGCTTCTGCATACCGTTTCGGGGAGCGAAGGGCGGGGGGCAGGAAAAAGTCATCCATGTGCACCACCCCGGCTTTGGGATACAGATCGGCCAAAAGCGCTGCTGTGGTGGTTTTCCCGCCGGCACAGCGGCCGTCAATGCGGACCACCAGAGGACTTTTCCCACTTTTCAGCCCCTTTTCAATGGCAAGAAGCACCGGCACGATTCGGGCACAGGCGGGATCCAAAACCCGGTAAGCAGGATGGTATGCCTCCCGATAGGCCTGGCTGTGGCTAACCATGGGGTAGCCCGATGCGGCATATTCCGAAAGATATGCTTCCAGCGCATCCGAGTTAAAGCCAAATACGCCCTGGTGGGTCAGTCCGCGAAGCAGCTCCAGCCGGGATTTGAACTCATCCATATCTCCCACGTTACGCCTTGCCGAAAGGCAGAAGAGCCGTCCAAGAAGATTGGAAGACAGCGCCTCCCCTTCCAGACTATCCAGATAGAGTCGGACGTGATCCCCAATGGGTTCCAGAAGGGGACGGTCGGTCATTGTAACCCCAGCCCGCTCGGATTCCAGTCGAGAAATAGCCATTTCTTCGTTCGCCACAATGTGGCCGCCCCCGAAGGTGGCCTGGTAGAGAAGCTTTACCCCGTCCCGGGGCTCCATGGCGGGATACCGGGCGGCGTGTTGTTTGAGAATGGATACAAGGTCAGTCATTGAGCAAAATCTTTCCTTTTTTCAGTGCCATCACCAGAATGGGGATCAGCACGATATGTAAAATGATGCCGGGAATGGCCTGGGTAAAGGCGCCGGCCACAAAGAGAGCGATGGAAAATTCACTACCCCCAAGACCCGCAATCGCAAAGCGTACCAGCCCCCAGACCACACGGCCGATGAGCATGGAGAGCACCAGGTTGACGTAGATCATGACGTTTTTCTTGGGCAGGAACTTATAAAGCATACCGGTGGCAAAGCCGTATGCCGCAAGCTCAAAGGCCATGGCAAAGGCTGTGGGCCACATGGGAGGCATCTGGAAGAGGAGGGAACGCATGATGGGGGCAATCAAGCCCACCGCCATGCCCCAGGGGGCACCGCAGACAAAGCCGCAGAGAAGTACCGGAATGTGCATGGGACAAAGCGCACTGCCGACTTGGGGAATCTGCCCCGTCAGGAAGGGCAATACCAGAGCCAGGGCAAGCAGGAGGGCGGAATAAACGAGACGTTTGACAGTTTTCATAAAGTCCTTTCTTTCCAAAAAAGCGCCGTGCCCTTACAGGGACACAATGACCCTGCTGGGTTCGGCGCCTTTGTGGCAATTCCAAAAATAAGATAAAATGAATAACGGCTTCTGCCTTGCCGAAGGGCGTATGCGCCCTCCCTCTCTTTCATGATAGTATAGCGCAAAAGCGGCCCGCTGTCAAGCCCCTACCCCACCCTGGATGCGGAGCTGCCCAGGGAGGTGGCCCGGGATACGTAGTACCGGGGAATCAGGAAGGGATTCACCGAGGTGTTGTAGAGTCCCCCGTTCATTTTGAGGCCGAAGGAGTAATATTCCGCCCCGATGGAGCGGGTGGCGTTGTTGTAGCTGCCGGAGGGGTAGCATAGCACGAAGGGCACCCGTTTGGTCAGGCGAGCCAGGGCGAGCTTGGAATCCTCCATTTCCTGCCGCTGGCGGGAATCGGTCTGTTCCCCAAGCTTGGGGTGGCTGACGGTGTGGCTTTGCACCGAAACCAAGCCCGATTCCACCATCTCGGTAATCATTTCGGGGGTCAGATAGTGATTTTTGGAAAGTTTACCGGTGATCATGAAAATGGTTGCTTTGGCGTTGTATTTTTGAAGCAGGGGAAAAAGCTCCTCATAATTATCCCGGTAGCCGTCGTCAAAGGTGAGCAGTACCGGCTTTTTGATCTCGTCCAGGCGGGAAAGATCCTCGAAGGTGATGGTGGTGTAACCGTTATCCTTCAAATACTTCAGCTGACGCTCCATTTCGGAGGGTTTGACGAAAAGCTCGTTGATGCCCCAGGTGTTGTCGCTGACGGCGTGGTACATCAGGGTGGGCACCCGGCGCCCGGAGGGCACCTGACTCGATTTCACCACCGTGCTGGCGTAGAGGGTGTTTTCCTCCTCATCCCACAGGGTGGCAAGTCCGGAAGAAGCCACCAGGGGCTCCATGGCAAGATACAGGGTATCCCCCAGGAAAACCGGATCGATGAGCTTTTCCCGGTTGCGGTAAGCTCCGCCCACCAGGGTGGATACCAGATATTCGTCGTCCCCCAGGGTGAAGTGATAACCCTCCCCATCCTCATGGAGGGGGACCCCCGCCGCTTCCAGAAAGGCGGGCAGATTCACCATTTGAATGCCGTTCCAAAGGGAGATTCCACCGGAAATGGCTTTCCCTTCCACGTAGATGGTTCCCGCTTCCTCCAGCGTTTCCAGGGCAAGGATTACGCGTTCCTCCTCCCCGTCGTTCCGGGTTTCGGCTGGCAGGACTTCACTTTCCTGGTCGAATGCCAGGGACTGGGTTTCCACGTTCTTTTCTCCGCAGGCGGAAAGGAGCATAAGCAGGGCTAAAAGCAGAACAGCTATGCGGTATTTCATGTCAAACTCCTTCCTGATACAATTGAAAGGAGGACGGACGCCCTCCGTTCGAAATTCTGGGCGGATGTTTATTCTTCGTCGCTCCCTGCAGTCGCCTGGGACACGGTGTAGCCATAGGCCGACGTATCATCCTTTTCAATGGACAGGCTGACCCAGGAGGTGAACTCAAAAATGCTGTTGTAAATCTGGATGGTGATACCCATGGTGCCGTCGGGTCCCAGCTCCAGGGCACAGATGCGAATTTCAAGCCCTTCGCCGCCGGAGGGTTCAAAGGTGTAGGTTTCGCTTGCGGCATCGTAGTAGATCAGGGAATCCAGATAGTCGGCATGGGGCGCACCCACGGTGCCTACGCTTGCGGTGAACATATCGTTCACCATGGTTTGAAGCCCCTGGACTCCGGTAATTACCACGCGGCCCTCGGCGTCCTGGGTGGTTCCGTCGGGAACCTGGTGGAACAGGTCCACCATGGCATAGATGGCGCTCCACAGCATATTATCCTGGGGGGCACCCACCATATCCTCGGGATGGCAGTAGGCGGCATAGGCCACCGCCTTGGCGGCGGGAGCAAACTTGGTCAGCGCAGAACCGATGTCGCCGTTGAAGTAGGCAATCAGGTCGGGGTCGGTTTCCTGGGTGTAGTCGTATTCTTCCACACTGAAGAAGGTTTCGTACTCGTACTCCGCTTCCCCTTCCCCTTCACCTTCCTCTTCCTGGTCGGCTTCGGGCTCGGTTTCCTCTTCCCCGGAAATCACGGGGCCGGGATCCAGGATGACGGTTCCCCCTTGGGTATCGCTTTCCATTTCGTCTTCATCGTCAAACTGCAGGCTTTCACTTTTGCCGCAGGCTCCAAGCAGAAGGCTCAGCACAAGAAGTAAAGAAAGCAGCAGGGTTGTCTTTTTCTTCATATTTCAGTATCCTTTCGGGCATTTGCCCTATTTTATCATACCCATGGTAAAAGTGCAAGAAGATTTCGGGAAACCTTTCTATTTCAAGGCTTCCCGGATGGCGGCGGCGGTGCCGTCAGGGGGCGGAGCGCCGTCGTAGCGGGTGGTATTGTAGGCATCCGCCAGATTCCGCAGAGCCCGTTCGTGGGTGGGATTCCCATCGGCGTAGGCGATTTCCCCCAGGGTTTCGAATGCGGTTTTGGACAGGCGGTGCTTGTAGCCCTTGGTGCCGGCTTTGCGAACCGTATGACGGAAAAGGTAACGCACCCTTTCCTCCTCGGTGCGCATGGCAAGCCAGCCGATGCGTTCCCGCACCAGGTCCCGGAGCTTTTTGCCATTCAGCCAATTGAAGTTGATGGTTTCCACCACCTCTTCGTAAAGCTCCTCCTCTTTTTCTTCCTTGACCTTCTTTTTTCGGGTGTGGTATCGGTCCTTGTTTCCGTCCTTCAAAAGCTTTTTGATGTAGCTCCAAAAGCGGCGAAGCAGAAAATAAATGAGAAGCGCAAACAACAGACACAGGGTCACCAGAACCACGTCCGGCATGACCTTATTCCCTTCGGTTTTTTGAAACTCTTCCTCCAGCTTGGCAGTTTCTCCCGAAAGCTCCACTTCGATCTTTTCATATTCGGGTTCACCCCGGTCGTTGAGCCGATCCACCAGCCCCTCCCCCAGGAAGGAAAGGGTACCGCCCACCACGGGAACCAACAGCGCGGTCACCAGCATGAGAACCAGAACAATGCTCCAGTTATCCCGGCGCAGAGAGGGAGAAACCGGAATTTTGGCTTCCTTCCCCCTGTGGGCTTCGGCTTCCCGGATCTTTTTATTCTTGAACCGGGTATTGCGGTTCAGCTGGGTGAGCAGATTGTTCCGGTTCATGGAATAGAACTGGAACAGAGCGAAAAGGATCACGCTTGCCACGTAGAGCTTTTGGAATTCCCCAAAGGCTCCCATGGCGACAACAAAAATCAGAATCACCGCATGGAGAAAGAGCATAACAAGGCTCATGGCAGGCTGGAGTACCTCGTACCAATTTTTGGCTCCCACGTTTTTTCCCATGAGGAAGGGAATAAAGCTTAAAACACCGCAGGCCATGTGCCGCAGTTGGTCCAGAAGACCGTCGTTTCGCCCACCGAAGAGCAAAAGCACCGTGATGGCAATTACGAAGATGACACCAAAGAAGGGGGCAAAAAACACGTTTTTGCGAAACAGCCAACCGAACAGGGTCCCCAGGGCGGTCATCACGAAGATGAGGGGTACAAACCACAGGACCTCGCTTCCCACAGGAAGCAGAACCAGGCTGGCAAAAATATAGAGGGGCAGGAAGGTGATGAAGCTATTGAGGGTGCCGAAAATCTTTTCTTTCATCCTGCTCACGCTCCTTCGCTTGTGGTATAGGTGCCGGGGGTTCGGTTCAGCATACAGACCTCCACCAGGTTCCCCTTCATCCGCAGGGCTTCGATGGCTTCCTCCATCCCCTCGTCCAGGTAGGCGGTCATGATGAGGATGCCGCAATCATTCAGGCCGGAGGCGGCCTCTTCCTCCAAAAACTGGCGGAAATCCATTCTGCTTTGCCGTTTCAGGCAGGCAAGCTGGGTGAAAAGCTCGCCCAAATGGCCCTTGCCGCCCCCAAAACCGGTTTGGTTTTTCCCCAATGGGGAATCCACCGAATTGCTGGCAAAGGAGGAGGAAATGCCGTGTTCCACGGCGTATTGCAAAATCCCCGCCGCCTGGGACACCCCCCGCTCGATGCAGTCGGGGTCCACGTCGGTTTGGTAATAGCGGTCGGCCTGCACGTTCAGGAGCACCCGGAGCTTGATGTCGGCGGTGAAGTCGTTTTCGTTGACCATGTAGGTGCCGGTGCGGGCGGATGCTTTCCAGTTGATCTTGCTTTGGGGGTCGCTGGTGGTATATTCCCGGACGCCCCGGAGCATGAAGGGATCCTCGGCAATCCAACGGCGCACCACCACGTCCCCCATCAGGTTTTTCGACAGGTCGGCAAGCTCGTAAAAATCGGCAATTCTGGGGTACACCGTCACCACCGCATTGATATCCGCCTCGGCGGTTTGGGCTTCCCGCACCCCCAGGATCTCCTGGCAGGTGATGTTCACCGCCCGCAGGGCGTAATAGCCCCGCTTTTCGCAGAGCATATTGTACCGGCGGGTGACGGTGGAATAGGGCGGAATGGAAAACACGCTGTTGTGTTCCCCATACACCGCCTCCTTTTTGCCCCGTTCTCCGGGGCGGGACGCAATATATTTCAGTTCGGGCGCCAGCATGCTTTCCACCCGCACCAGGGGCATGGGCAGAAGCTTGGCGTTGGAAATGGTTTCGGTCATGACCACCGTTTCCCCCTCAAAGCAGGTTTCCGGGGTGTAACGGCGGGTGTAGGTCAGCTTTTTTGCCCCCCACAACCGGTAGGCAAAGGCCTGCAGAATGGCGACAAGCGCCACCGTCAGGGCAATATAACAGGCTACCACGCTTGTCCCTCCCTTCGGGTTCGGTTTATTCCAAAACCTCGCGCACGTTGGCCCGGGCAAAGTCCTCGGTGGGAACGGTGACACCGGCCACCACGCTGCGGATGACTTCCTCCGCCTGGTTGGCCTTGAGCCGGGAGAGGTTGCGGATGACGATACGGTGGGCAAGCACCGGCACCGCCATGGTCTTCACGTCGTCAGGGGTGACGAATTCCCGTCCCGCCAGGATGGCCTTGATCTGGGCGGCCCGCAGAAGGGCCTGGGTACCGCGGGGGGACACACCGAACACCACTTCGGGGTGGCGGCGGCTGGCATCGGCAATGAGGGTGATGTAACGGTAGATATCATCCCCCACCCGCACCTTGGCAAAGGATGCCTGGGCATCCTGAATTTCTTCCTTGGTGGCCACGGGGGTAAGCTCTGCCAGGGGATTTTCCCCGTTGAAGCGGCGCATGATTTCGTCGCTTTCCTCGTGGGTGGGGTAGCCCATGCCGGTTTTGATCATGAAGCGGTCCAGCTGTGCCTCCGGCAGGGGGAAGGTGCCCTGGATTTCCACCGGATTCTGGGTGGCAATGACCATGAAGGGGGATTCCAGCTTCATGGTGACCCCGTCAATGGACACCTGCCGCTCCTCCATACATTCCAGAAGGCTGGACTGGGTGCGGGGGGTGGCACGGTTGATCTCATCGGCCAGCATGATGTTGGTGAACACCGAGCCGGGGCGGAACTTGAATTCCCCTTCCTTAGGGCTGTAGAAATTGATGCCGGTGATATCGCTGGGCAAAAGGTCGGGGGTAAACTGGGTGCGTTTGAAGTCACAGCCGATGGATTTGGCGATGGATTTGGCAAGCAGGGTCTTGCCCAAACCGGGCAGATCCTCCAGCAGAATGTGCCCCGAGGCAAACAGGGCAATCAGTACGTGCTGGGTGGTTTCGGGCTTGCCGACGATAACCTTGGAAACGTTTTCCTGAATGCGGTCGGCCAACGCTTTGATTTCTTTCAGTTCCATATTGAGATTCCTTTCCCGGGGTATT
>JAFYNU010000023.1 GCA_017547975.1 Clostridia bacterium | reverse complement strand
TGGGGGCCAGGGTGGCACCGCCACGAATCAGCACACTGCCAATTTTGAGTTCCTTCATGCGCGTTTTCTCCCCACCACGGTGATTTCGGAGCGATTGTGGTAAAGCTGACGGGCGAAAATCACATCTACTTCGCTTTTGATCAAATCCAGGGCTTCCCGGGCGACCTTCAGACTTTTCTTTTCGGGAAGCTTCAGGGTGACAACCAGGGGGGCTCCGCTTGCCAGCAGAGGCAGGGCTTCCAGGGTGACACGTACACTTTCGCGGGCATCCATGCGCATGTCGTTTACCAGAATGTCAAATTGACGCTCATCGGCATGCTCCCGGAGGTAATCCTGGGAAAGGCCGGGATAGTGGGTCACACGGGGATTGGCAGTGATACGGGGGTCCAGCTTAGCAGGGTCTACTGCGGTAACCCGGGCACCCCGCTGGAGCAACACCTGGGTCCAACCGCCGGGGGCGGCCCCCAGGTCGATGGCCCGGGGATCCTCCGGAAGATCCAGGGGAAGAAAATCAAATACCTCGGTCAGCTTGAATTCTGCCCGGCTGATGGTTTCGTCCCGGAAGGCATAACGGAAGATGCCTCCCGCCCGGGGGGTCAGATTTTCAGAGGCCTTGGAGACCCCCAGATAGATGCCCTCCTCGGTCATGGTGGCGGAAAGAACGGTTTCCCCTTCGGCACCGGCCTTGTGGCCGGCAAAAGCCGGATGGTCCAGGATACCAAAGCGAAGGGCGTGCTCCCTCTTTTCCCTGGTCAGATCGATTACCTGCACCGAAAGACCGGCGGTGGGAAGCAGATGGGCAATACCCGCGGCATAATCAATGGCGTCCTGCAGGGTGGAGGCAAGGTGGTCCACCGGATGAATGTGGCGTATGAAAAGGAAACCGGCGTTGCCGATGGTTTGGAGAAGAACAGCATCTTCTGCCTCGATGATTCCGGCGCCGTAGCCGATTTTTTTGACCTTCATGTTGGGAAAGCCGGAGAATTCCCCCATAACAAAGGGGAAGGATTCTTCCCGCACGAAAAAGATAACCGATTGTTTCATGAACTTATTCTCCCTCCGGACAGTTTATTTGGCTGTTCAACTTGAATCAGCACCGAGAGTGTGATACAATATATAAGATAAATGTGGATTATAGATGCAAAGGAAGCGATTTGCCCTATGAAAGAAAACGTATATACCTATCCCATCAGCATTGCCTTCAAGGAAAAGGATGGATGTCCCTTCTGTCGATTGTATTCCGAAATGGAAGCGCAGATGCTGGACTACTCCCTGGGCGGGGCTATGATGGAACCTCACGAAAGAGCCCTTTCCAATCGCCTGGGTTTTTGCGAAAAGCATTATAACGACCTGCGGGAACTGCGCAACCGCCTGTCCCTGGGTCTTATGACCACCACTCACATTGATGAACTCTTGTCCACCATCCTGTCCCCCGACTATATCAGCGGCAAGGCCTTTGTCAATCCCCGTATGACCCCGGCCAAATACGTGGAACAGCTTCGTACCACCTCATCCACCTGCTACGTGTGCCATCATATTGAAGATCACATGAAGCACTACTACACCAATGCGGTGCATATGTGGAAGAGTGAGAAGGAGTTCCGTCAGTTGACGGTGGAGCAGCCCTACTATTGTATTCCGCACCTGATGCGGTTTATCGCCGCCGCCGAATCCAAGCTGTTTGGCAAAAAGGCCTTTCAGGAATTCCTGGCGGACATTCTGCCGGTGGTTCGGAGCTATGCCGAAACTCTGCGCACCGATGCGGATGAATTCTGCCTGAGCTTTGACCACCGCAATGCGGGCAAGCCCATTTCGGATGGGGCCAAGAGTGCCATTGAACGCACCCTGGTATTCATCAACGGAACCGAAAGGAACAGATAAGCTATGTTTGAAAAACTGGAAGCCATATATCAGCATTTTCTTGCGTTGGAAGAACAGCTGGCTTCGCCGGATGTTTTTTCCAATCCTGCCGAGGCGGCAAAACTCCTGAAGGAGCAGAAGGAACTGACCCCCCTGGTGGAAGCCTACAAAGCCTATCGGAATGCCGAGGCTTCCCTGGCGGAGGCGGAGGAACTGCTTCGGGAAGGGGATGCCGATTTGCGGGAACTGGCAGAGGAGGAGATTGCTTCCGCCAAAGCCAGTATGGAGGATTTGACCCACGAACTGGAAATCCTGCTCCTGCCCAGCGACCCGGATGACGATAAAAACGTCATTGTGGAAATCCGGGGCGGTGCGGGCGGTGCCGAAGCGGCCCTGTTTGCCGGGGTTCTTTACCGGATGTACGGCATGTATTCCGACATGAAGCACTGGAAGTTTGAACAGCTCAATGCCAATGAGACCGAGCTGGGTGGTTTCAAAGAAGTTTCCTTCCTGATTGAAGGGGCGGGCGCTTACGCCCACCTGAAATACGAAAGCGGTGTGCACCGGGTTCAGCGGGTTCCCGAAACCGAATCGGGCGGCCGCATTCACACCTCCACCGTCACCGTGGCGGTTTTGCCCGAAGTGGAGGACGTGGAAATTGACATTAACCCTGCCGATTTGATGATCGATACCTTCCGCTCCAGCGGAGCGGGGGGCCAGCACGTCAATAAGACCGAATCGGCCATCCGCATTACCCACATTCCCACCGGCATGGTGGTGGAGTGCCAGGACGAGCGGAGTCAGTATAAAAACAAGGATCGGGCCATGAAGATTCTCCGTTCCCGGCTTTACGACCGGGCCCGGGAGGAACAGGCCGCCGAAATTTCCGCCGAGCGGAAAAGCCAGGTTGGCACCGGCGACCGAAGCGAGCGGATCCGAACCTACAACTATCCCCAAAGCCGGGTTACCGACCATCGGATCAATTTGACTCTTTATAAGCTAGAAGCGGTGCTGAATGGGGATTTGGAAGAGTTGATTACCGCTTTGAAAACCGCAGAGCAGGCGGCTAAGCTGGAAAGCGGGGCCACTATATGAAGAAGATGCGGACCCTGCTGGCCATTCTGGTGTATATCGCTTCGGCTGTGGAGGTGGGGTTTGGAGCCTATTTGGTTTACGGACTCCTGCCGCTTCTTCCCGACGTAATTCCCGAAGCGGGGATTTCCAAGGGTTTTTTGACTGCTTGCCCGGTGATATCTGCCGTTCTATGGGCGTTTTTGGGGATTGCCGCCCTGCGGTCCCGGCACCTGGTTATGCCCTTGGCACTTCCTGAAAAGGCCATGCCGGCGGCAAGAATGGTTTTGTGCCGGGCACTCCTGTGGCTGGCGGGGATATCATCCACCGCCTTTTTGATCCAGGAGTGGCTGATCCTTTCGGGGCACCTGGTTCCCTTCTGGGGATTCCTCTTGATACTGGCCGCCTTCCTGTTCGTTGCGATCCATGCCTTTTTGCAAATCTTGAAACTGGCACAGACCTACGGCATCAAGGAAGAGGATCTGACCGAGGAGGAAAGTCGGAAAATCCTGGAGGATTTCATGCGGGATAACGAACCGAAAAATTCATGACTTTTGTGGCAGAAATTTTTTCTGCCATTTTCTTTTTAAGAAGGCATTGGTGCAGAACACGCCCCGCAGGGTCTCGTCGATGGTCATGGCAAGCCAGATACCTGCAATGCCAAGTCCCAGTACGTTGCAGAACAGGTAACCGCATCCAACGTAAATGGTCCACAGGGACACCACCGCCACCACGCCCGGCCAGAAGACGTAGCCGCCGGCCCGGTTGCCGAAGTTGAAGCAATGGCTCATGGTGCGGGAAAAATTGATGAGAATTTCAAACACAAAGAGGGGGGTGGTGATGGCCACCACCTGGGGATTGTCGGTAAAAAGCCCCATCAGGGGACGATGGAAGGCAAACAGCAACAGGGAGCAGGACAGATTGGCTATGGCAAGATATTTCCACAGGCTGTTGACCCGCTTTTGAGCCGCTTCGTATTCCCCGGCACCGATGAGCTTGCCGGCGATAATCTGGCCCGATTGACCCAGAGAGTTACCGATGATCTGCTCGTAGGGGTTGACGGTCCCCACGTACACCTTGGCCGACAGAGCCAAACTCCCCAGGGAGGATGCGGCAATAAAGCCGGTGGTCAAGAGGGTACCCACGTTATAGGAAAGACTTTCCGCAATGGAGGAGGAACCCACCGCCAGCATTCGCTTGATGCGGGAAGGATCCCAACGGAAGAGGTTTTTGAAGGAAAAACCGTAGCGTTTTACAATCAAAAGGCCAAAAAGCACCAGAACCCCCAGGGTTTCGCAAAGCAACTTGGCCCAACCGATCCCTTCCACCGCGTCGAAGGGAAGCTTGTTTTCGAAGCGAATGGCCAACCAGGTCAGAAGAAGATTGAAAAGATTGGCTCCGGTGAGAACCATCATGGAGGTTTTGGCGTCCTTGTAGGAGCGGAATACGGTGGAAAGCACCTGGGATGCGGCGATCATCACCGAAGAAAGCCCAACAATGCGAAGATAGCGGGCCGCATAGTCAAAGGTGGCTCCGGTCAGGTTTACCGCCCGCATCAGGTCGGGGGCAACTGCGAAAAGAAACAGGCTGACACCTGCACCAAACAGGCTCGCCACCGCCACCGAGTTCATTACCGATACCGATGCCTTTTTCCGGTCTCCGGCACCCAGGTCATAGTTGATGATTACCGATGCCCCCACCGAAATGGCCATGCAGATCATCAGGACAATGTTGATCACCTGATTGGCAACCCCCACTCCCGATGCCGCTTCGTCGGAATAACCCGACAGAAGATAGACGTTCATGGTATTGATCAGATTGCGAAGCAATATTTCAATGGCAATGGGCACTGCCAGCGACATCACCGACGGCAGTTTTGTCTGGGTTTGCTGATTCATATTTCAATCGTTCCTTTTTTTATGGTTTACGCAAAACACGGGGCAGCCGGGGCTGCCCCGTATGATGGGATAGGATCACGGTTCGGCGGTCTCCTCCAGGCGGCCCAAACGCGCCATATCCGATGTGGTCAGGAGCTGCGCCCATACCTTGCCGGCTTCTCCTTCATCCTTTCCGGAGTCCGGTGCCCAGGTAAACAGGCGGATCACAAGAACGATCACCACCACCAGCATCACCGCGCCAAATATAATTCCACCCTCGGCAGTCAAACCGAGACGGCGACTTCTTCTCATAACTTCAAACTTCCTCTGTTTCCTCCGTTACGCTCCGTCAGGCGGGCATGAACTGAGTTCTTTCAATAATATTATCCTGCAGTCCCTCTTCCAGGTCGCAGAAGTAGGCCGAGAAACCGCCCACCCGCACGATCAGGTCTCGATGAGCTTCGGGATTCTTTTTTGCATCCAAAAGTTCTTCCAGCGATACTACGTTCACCGAAAGATGCTGACCGCCGCAGGAGAAGTAGGTTTTTACCATATTTACAAAGATATCGATCCCCTGTTCGGTGGCAAAAAGTTCCTTGTTGAACTTGATGTTGAGCACCAGCCCGCTCTTTGCCAGGGTCTGGTCGTAGCCCGCTGCCGACTTGAGAGCAGCAGTGGGTCCCATCTTGTCACATCCCGGTTCTGCACCGATGCTGTCAGCCAGAAGGATATCTTTGTGTTTTCTGCCGTTGGCGTTGGCCCCGGTATGGGTACCGTAGTCCGCCGTACGGTTAAAGGTGGAAAGTCCTCCACCATAGATACCCCCGCGCCAGGTGCGCTTGGTCAGCAGATAGCGGAAGAAATGTTCATAGATCCTGTGGGCAATACCGTCCACTTCCGGATCGTCGTTGCCGAATTTTTTGTAAGAACGAAGCTTTTGCCGCAGAATCTCCTGCCCCTCAAACCCCGTCCGGATGGCATCGATCATCTCCGCCATGGTCAGCTCGCCGGTTTCAAACACAAAGTGACGGATGGCCGCCAGGGAGTCAGCCGCATCAGCCAATCCTTCGGTCAGAACCTGTCCGTGATTGTAAAGAGGTCCCCCGTCTTTGTAATCCAGACCCTTTTCCACACATCCCATGATAAAGTTGGAACGGAGGGCGTTGGGACCCCATTTGGCGTAGATCTCCTGGCACTTATTGGCCATTTCGCAGGCCATATCGGCAGCGTATTCCACCTGTTCATAATAGGCAGCAAGCAGATCCTCAAAGCTTTCAAAATTGGTGTCGGTGGCTTTGCCGAATTTCTTGCCGGTGACGAGGCATTCCCCGCCGGTCAGGGCCAGTTCCAGGCACTTGATCAGCGAAACTTCCCCATCCTCCAATCCCATGTGGCTGCGGCCCATGATATCGATCTGATTACAACCATTCATGCAGTACCGATGGGCATCATCCCGTGGAATCCCCAGCTCCTCCAGAGCGGGAACCACGATCTCATCGTTATAGAGGGCCGGCATACCAATACCGGTGGCAATGACCTCCGCTGCTTTTTTGTAAAGGGCCTCGGGGGTATTGCGGTGGATCCGCAAGGTAATGTTGGGGGTATTGTATTTGTATTTTGCAGCAATGTCCAAAAGCAGATAGGACAGTTCGTTGGTTTCGTCATTCCAATCCTTGTCGCTGCCCGAAATACACAGGTTCCAGGCACGAACCTTGTAAAAGAGCTGCCACAGGTTTTCCAACAGATCCCGGGCATCCTCCTTGTCCGCCGCCGCATAGAAGGGGTACATATACTGGTCGAAGCG
>JAFYNU010000310.1 GCA_017547975.1 Clostridia bacterium | reverse complement strand
GGGAAGCGACCTGCGAAGCGTGGATATTTCCGCCCTGCAGGGACTTTTGAGAAGCGAAGGCTTTGTAATCTGATCCCTCCCCCCCGGGAAACCGGGGGGATTTTATTGTGTAACGAACAGCAGACAATTGACAATTGAGAAGCATCCATTGTCCATTGCCAAGCATCCATTGTCCACTCACTCTTTTCCCTTGCCAAGAGCCTAACAACGTCCCGGGAGGCTCTATATACCGGTCCTCTGTTATCAAAATATTGCAAAAAAACGGTTTTTTCGGGACGGTCTTGTGTAAACCTCCAAACTTTCTTTTTTGGGCGAATTTTGGTTGACATTGCCTCGCTTTTTGTGATAGTATTCTATCCGTAGTTTCTTTTGTTTTGCCAATACAGGTTTGGATAGATGGCCCAAATGACCGGCGCACGCCTTTCAGTTGCGACTATTGGGAATGCAAGTCTTCAATCCTTTTCCATCCATATTGACAAACAGGCTTTTCTTGGCAAAGTCTGTTTTTTTGTTTCAAAAATGAAAGGAGTAACGGGTATGAAAGCCTTGGAAGATAAGATTTTGAAGGAAGGTACCGTCCTTCCGGGACACGTTTTGAAGGTTGCTTCCTTCCTGAACCATCAGCTGGACGTGGATTTTATCATGGAAATGGGCCGGGAGATCGGCCGTTTGTTCCGGGACTGCGGTGCCACCAAGATCCTGACGGTGGAAACCAGCGGTATTCCCATTGCTTTTGCCGCCGGCGCCGCCATGCATTTGCCGGTGGTCTTCGCAAAAAAGCACAAATCCAGCAACCTTTCCGGCGAAGTTTACTCCACCGTGGTCCATTCCTACACCCACGGGGTGGATTACACCGTGGTAGTGAACAAGGACTTCCTGAAAGCAGACGAAAAGATCCTGATCGTGGACGACTTCCTGGCAAACGGCAAGGCACTCCTGGGTCTGATCGACATTGTCAAGCAAGCCGGTGCCGAAGTGGTCGGCTGCTCCTGTGCCATCGAAAAAGGCTTCCAAAAGGGCGGCGACCAACTGCGTGAAGCCGGCATTCGTGTGGAATCCCTGGCCATTGTGGAAAGCATGACCTCCGATTCTCTCACCTTCCGTCGTGTGTAATTTTATATTACATAAATATTTTTGAAAAAGAGGAGTTTTTCAAATGAAAAAGTTACTCGCCATGCTGCTCTGCATTGCCATGCTTGCTTGCGCTTTTGCCGGATGCAGCGAATCCGCTGAAGAAGAAAGCGGCCTGTCCGCCTCCCCCATCGACGCTGTCGAACTGAAGGCTGACTACGAAATTCCCGAAGATTTCAAGATCGGTTTCATCTGCCTGCACGATGAAAACTCCACCTACGACCTCAACTTCCTCAACGCAGTTGACACCATTCAGGAAGTTGCCGGCCTGTCCGACGATCAGGTTGTTGTTATGACCAACATCCCCGAAGGTGACGAATGCTACGTCGCTGCCAAGGATCTGGTTGACCAGGGCTGTGACATCGTCTTCGCCAACTCCTTCGGTCATGAAGACTTCATGATCAAGGCTGCCAAGGAATTCCCCGAAGTCGAATTCTGCCACGCTACCGGTACCAAGGCTCACACCGAAGGTCTTGCCAACTATCACAACGCTTTTGCTTCCATCTTCCAGGGCCGCTTCCTCGCCGGTATCGCTGCCGGTATGAAGCTCAACGAAATGATCGAAGCCGGTGAATTCACCGCTGAAGAAGCCAAGATCGGTTACGTTGGTGCTTACACCTACGCAGAAGTTATGTCCGGTTATACCTCCTTCTACCTTGGCGCCAAGTCTGTCTGCCCCTCCGTCACCATGGAAGTGCAGTTCACCGGTTCCTGGTATGATGCTACCGAAGAAAAGAACGCCGCCGAAGCTCTGATCGCCCGCGACTGCAAGCTCATCAGCCAGCACGCCGACTCCATGGGCGCTCCTTCCACCTGCGAAGCTAAGGACGTTCCCAACGTTTCCTACAACGGCAGCACCTACGAATCCTGCCCCGAAACCTTTATCGTTTCCTCCGCCATCAACTGGGCTCCCTACTACAACTACATCATCGGTTGTGTTGTAAACGGTGAAGCCATTGCTGCTGACTGGTGCGGCGGCATTGCCGAAGGTTCTGTCGTTCTGACCGGCATCAACGAAAACGTTGCTGCCGAAGGTACTGTTGACGCCCTCAAGAAGGCTGTTGCCGGCCTGAAGGACGGCTCCATCAAGGTATTCGACACCGCTACCTACACCGTAGGCGGCGCTGCTCAGGAAACCTACACCGCTGACGTCGACACCGACGAAGCCTTCACCCCCGATTCCGAAGCCATTGCGAACGGCGCTTTCGACGAATCCACCCTGCGTTCCGCTCCTTACTTCGATGTAAGAATCGACGGCATCACCCTCCTCAACGAAAAGTACTAAGTCACGCCAAAGGGCGGGGCATAATTGCCCCGCCCTTGTTCCCTTTTCCCGGCTGAAAAAACAGCATTTAACAGATGGTGTTTTTTGAGCTTTGAAAAGCAATGGAGGTAAATAAATTGGCTAACAATGTTGCAATTGAGCTGAAAAACGTTACCAAGGCATTTGGCGGTAATTTCGCCAACCGCAATGTAAATATGACGGTGAACCGTGGGGAAATCCTCTCCATTTTGGGAGAAAACGGCAGCGGTAAAACCACCCTGATGAATATGATCGCCGGTATCTATTTCCCCGACAGCGGTCAGATTTTTATTGACGGCAAGGAAGTGGTCATCCGCTCCCCCAAGGATGCCTTCGACCACAAAATCGGCATGATCCACCAGCATTTCAAACTGGTGGATGTATTCTCCGCCACCGAAAACATCATCCTGGGCCTCCAGGATGAGAAAAAGTATAACCTGAAGGAATCCGCCGAAAAAGTGCTTGCCATCAGCCGCCAGTACGGTTTCGACATCGATCCCCAGAAAAAGATCCATGAAATGTCGGTTTCCGAAAAGCAGACGGTAGAAATCATCAAGGTTCTTTACCGCGGCGCCGACATCCTGATTCTGGATGAGCCCACCGCCGTATTGACGCCCCAGGAAACACAGAAGCTTTTTGCTGTGCTCCGCCGTATGCGTGAAGACGGCAAATCCATCATCATCATCACCCATAAGCTTCACGAGGTTATGGCTCTTTCCGACCGGGTTGACGTGCTCCGCAAGGGGGAATCGGTGGGGACCGTTATCACCGCCGAAACCACCGAGGCCGAACTGACCGAGCTGATGGTGGGTCAAAAGGTCTCGCTGAACATCGAACGCAGCGAACCCCAGAATCCCGTGGACCGACTGGTGGTCACCGGTCTGGACTGCACCGACCGCGACGGGGTCAAACTCCTCAACGACGTATCCTTCACCGCCCGCTCCGGAGAGATCCTGGGCATTGCCGGTATTGCCGGCAGTGGCCAGCGTGAACTTTTGGAAGCCATTGCAGGCCTCCAGCACGTGGACAAGGGTGAAATGATCTACAACAACCCCAAAACCGGCACCCAGGACAATCTGCGGGACAAGACCCCTATGCAGATCCGCGAACTGGGTGTGCGCCTTTCCTTTGTACCCGAAGACCGCCTCGGCATGGGTTTGGTGGGCAATATGGACATTGTGGATAACATGATGCTCCGCAGTTACCGCAAGGGTAAGTCCATCTTCCTGGAACGCAAGGCTCCCAAGGATCTGGCTCTGCGTATCATCGAAGACCTGCAGGTAGTCACCCCCAATGAAAACACACCGGTTCGCCGTCTGTCGGGCGGCAACATCCAGAAGATCCTGGTGGGCCGCGAAATTGCCGCCGCTCCCACCGTCCTGATGGCCGCTTACCCGGTGCGCGGTCTGGACATTGGCGCTTCCTACACCATTTACAACCTGCTCAACGAGCAGAAGCAAAAGGGTGTTGCTGTTATCTTTGTCGGCGAGGACCTGGACGTTCTGTTGGAACTTTGCGACCGGATCATGGTCATCGGTTCGGGTGCCGTCACCGGTATTGTGGACGGCCGCACCGCCACCAAGGAACAAATCGGTCTGTTGATGACCAAAACCACCAAAGAGGAGGCCGATCACGAATGAGTAACCCCAAGAAAACCCATAGCGCTCTCTTCCACCTGGTGAAGCGGGCCCCCCTACCCTGGTACTGGAACCTGGCTGTCCGGGCAATTGCCGTTGTTCTGGCTCTGGTCGTTTCGGCAGTCGTCATTACTCTGCTGACCCAGAAGAATCCCATTGAAGTATATTCCTCCATGCTGGACGGTGCTTTTGGTACCGAACTGCGTATCTGGAGCCTGCTGCAGAACATTGCCATTCTCCTGTGTATCTCCCTTGCCGTTACCCCCGCCTTCATGATGCGCTTTTGGAACTGCGGCGCCGAGGGCCAGGTACTGGTGGGCGGGCTTGCCACAGTTTCCGTGATGATGTTCCTTGGCGGCAAGATTCCCACTCCCCTGCTGATGGTGGTCATGGTTCTCGCCTCCATTTTGGCGGGTATCATCTGGGCGGTACTCCCGGCCGTTTGCAAGGCATTGTGGAACACCAACGAAACCCTGTTCACCCTGATGATGAACTATGTTGCCATCCAGCTGGTTGCCTTCTTCCTGAAGCTCTTTGTCAAGAGCGGTTCGGGTATTTTGACCCCTATGCCCCAGTACGGTCTGCCTGTGATCGGCGGTCAGTCCTACCTTTTGAATATTCTGATCGTGGCTCTTCTGACCATTTTGGTATACATCTACCTGAAGTACACCAAACAGGGTTATGAGATCTCGGTGGTTGGCGAAAGCGAAAACACCGCCCGCTACATCGGTGTCAACGTCAAAAAGGTTATCATCCGCACGTTGGTGGTATCGGGCGCCCTGTGCGGCATCGCAGGTCTCCTGCTGGTTGGCGGTACCAACCACACCATCAGCACCACCACTGCCGGCGGCCGCGGCTTCACCGCCATCATGGTGAGCTGGCTCGCCAAGTTCAACCCCATCTACATGGTTTTCACCACCTTCCTGATCGTCTTCCTGCAGAAGGGCGCTCAGCAGATTTCCACCGATTTCCGTCTGCCCAGCGCTATTTCGGACATCATCACCGGTATCATCCTCTTCTTTATCATCGGTTGTGAATTCTTCCTGCAGTACAAAATTCTCGTTGCCAAAAGCGGAAAGGAGGCCAAATAAATGTTAGCCTTTCTCGTCAGTGCCATCCGCCTCGGCATGACCTTCTTGTTTGGTTCCACCGGTGAAACCATCACCGAAAAATCCGGTCACCTGAACCTGGGGATTCCGGGTGTCATGTGCGTAGGTGCCTCCTGCGGCTGCTTTGCCGAATATCTGTACCTTTCTGCCGTGGGCAAGAGCGTAATTCCCTTCCTGGCAGTTTTGATCCCCATCCTGGCCACCGTTTTAGGCGGCGCCATCATGGGTTTGGTCTACTGCTTCCTGACAGTGACCCTTCGGGCCAATCAGAACGTTACCGGTTTGGCTTTGACCACCTTCGGCGTGGGTGTTTCCGACTTTATGATCGCCAAAACCGGCGCCATTTACAGCCGGGGTACCCGTTACTTCACCGCCTCTCTTCCCTTTGCGGAAGATTTGGGTTGGTTTGGCGAACTGTTCCTTTCCCACGGAATCCTGATTTACCTGGCCATTGTGGTTGCCCTGGTCTCCTCCTTTGTCTTGACCAAAACCCGCATTGGTTTGAATCTGCGGGCGGTGGGTGAAAACCCCGCCACCGCCGATGCCGCCGGCATCAACGTAGCCCGGTATCGCTACGTTTCCACCTGCATCGGCTGCGGTATCGCAGGTCTTGGGGGTCTCTCCTTCATCATGGACTACCTCCACGGCAACTGGGAATACTGCATCGACGCCATCGGCTGGCTGGCCATCGCCCTGGTCATCTTCACCGTTTGGAAGCCCAATCTGGGCATCATCGGCTCCCTGGTGTTCGGTGCCCTGTACATCGCAAGCAGCTACATCACCGGCGTCAGCTTTGCCAGCAAGGAGCTTTTCAAAATGCTTCCCTACGTGGTCACCATCGTGGTACTGATCTTCACCAGTATCCGGGACAAAAAGGAAAATCAGCCCCCGGCACACCTGGGTCTGAACTATTTCCGGGAAGAACGATAACGCACACCCCTCCGTGTCTTGCACGGAGGGGTTCTTGTTTGTCCCGGGGAGATGGGGAAACCAGGCCATGATGCCTGCACCATAAAAAATACGCGCCGTTTTCGCGGCGCGCACCAAAATTGTCCATTGTCCATTGTCAACTTTCCATTTTCAATTTGCAACTTGTTCCCATCCCCCCGGGCCGGTAGACCCGGCCCCTACGGTGGTGTAAAAACCGGTCGGGTGCATCGTAGGGACGCCCGTCAACCCCGGACGCATCGCCAAGCCT
>JAFYNU010000309.1 GCA_017547975.1 Clostridia bacterium | reverse complement strand
GCCGTTGTACAATTTGCGTTTTTTCGTGGCTTTTCGCTTGTAGAATTCCTCGAACCGTTCGTCGGAGGTGATGACATAGCTGCGTCCTGCCCGGATTTGAGCCAGGGTACGGGCTGCTGCGGCGGCCTGGGATTTATCGGCCATGCGCTCGCCGTAGGGGGGATTGCAGATCAAAACGTCCGGGGTGGCATTCACACTAGCGGCTGCCAGACAGGTGGCTTCCACAAGTCCGCCAACCCCTGCCTTTTTGGCGTTTTCCAGGGTCAGTGCGACTACCTCCGGGTCGATGTCACTGCCTGCGATGTGACAGGGCAGATTCCGGATGGCGGAGAGAGCGGCCTTGCGTTCGGCGGGGAAGATATCCTCCGGCATGATGCGCCACTTTTCAGCGGAGAAGCTCCGCTGGAGTCCCGGTGCCCGGTTGGTGGCAATCAGGGCGGCCTCAATCAGGAAGGTGCCCGAACCGCACATGGGGTCGTAAAGGCTTTCGTAGCCCCGGTAACGGGAAATCAAAAGGATGCCTGCGGCCAGGGTTTCCCGCAGGGGAGCAATACCGGCTTGCGCCCGGTAACCCCGCTTGTGAAGTCCTTCACCGCTGGTATCGATGTAAACGGCGTATTCGTCCTTCATCAGGGAGAACTGTACCTGATAGCGCTCTCCATCCTCCGGCAGCCATTCCCGATGGTAAACCGATTGCATCCGCTTGACGATGGCCTTTTTAATGATGGCCTGGCAATCGGGGAGACTGTGCAGGGCGGAACCCAGGGTGTGACCCTTCACGGGGAATTCGCCCGATTCGGGAATGATGGTTTCCCAGGGCAGTGCGGCGGTCAGGTCAAAAAGCTCGGTAAAGGTGGTGGCGTGGCCTCCGCCTACGTAGATTAAAATGCGCTCGGCGGTGCGGAGCCACAGGTTGGCCTTGGCAATGGTGGAAAAATCCCCATCGAAAAAGACCTTGCCGGTGTCCGCCCGGACGTTTTCAAATCCCAGGCGTTTGCACTCGTCGGCGGTAATGCCCTCCAACCCGAACAGGCTGACGGCGGCTAAAGTGAACTTCATTCCTGACGTCCCTCGATGGCCATGATCTTTTCCACACGGCCTGCGTGACGGCCCCCTTCGTGCTCGGTTTCCAGGAAAACCTTCACCAGCTCCAGAGCAACCTCAATACCCACAACCCGCTGACCGAAGCAGAGGATGTTGGCGTCGTTGTGCTGGCGGCAGAGTTTGGCGCTATAGGCTTCCGAAACCACAGCGGCCCGGATTCCATTGACCTTGTTGGCGGCGATAGACATACCAACGCCGGTGCCGCAGATCAGGATACCCTTTTCGGCGGTGCCGCCGGCCACCAGGCCGCCGACCTTTTCAGCGATATCGGGGTAATCGGCCTTTTCGCCGGCTTCGATGCCCACGTCGGTAACTTCATGACCCTGGGCACGGAGCAGGTCACGGATTTGGTTTTTGTATTCCACAGCGGCGTGGTCACAACCCATTGCAATTTTCATACGTGAATTCCTTCCTTATTATGGCATGATAGCCGTATTTTATACCTTTTGGGATTCTTTTCTGGTTCGTTCCGCCTGGGAGGGACGCAGATACACCGCCTCCAGGTCCTTGGCCGGGATAAAATCCCCGGGATTCCGGACCAGTGCGGCTCTGGCAACCCCAAGAGAGGTGGCGGGAGCGTCCAACAGGGCAAAGCGCTTTTCGGGACAGAGAGCAAAGAAGGCGGCGGCACCCTCTCCGGTGAGGAAGCAGCCGTCGGGAAGCAGTTCGGCAATCTCGGGGGCGGGGAGAACCTGGTCGGGCGTCAATCGGGTGCCTTTGCCGTTTTCGAAGAAAAAGTGCGCAAAGTAAAAATTCCCGTGCCGGGCGTCGATCAGGGAAGCCACCGGACCATCGGTTTCGGCCGCGTAGGCGGATGCTTCCAGGGAGGAGATGCCGATGGTGGGAAGCTCACCGGCCCAGGCGATTCCTTTGACAGCGGCAATGCCGATACGGATACCGGTGAAGGAACCGGGGCCTTGGGAAACCGCCACGGCATCCAGTTCGTTTGGGGAAACGCCGGCCTTTTTCATGGCTTCCTCCAAATGGGGGAACAGGGCGGCACTGTGGGTGCCGGCGGTGGGGGTAAATACGGTATAGTCCTTCCCGTCCCGAATTACGGTGGCGGAACAGGCTTTGCCGGAGGTTTCGATGGCAAGCAAGGTCATAATGCGGTTTCTCCTTCCGGGGGGATGGATTGGATGGTGATGCTTCGTCCCTCGTCCTGGTAGCGCAGGGTGATTAAAATATAGTTCTCGGGGAGTTCTTCGCCGGCATTCCGGAACCATTCCACCGCCACCACGCCTCCATCCGACAGATATTCCTCCCAACCCAGCTCAAAAAGCTCCTCCGGGTCGGCGATGCGGTAAAGGTCAAAGTGGGTCAGGGGCACCCGGCCGGTGGTATAGCGGTTGACGATGGTGAAGGTGGGGCTGGTGACCCGGGAGGCGATCCCCAGGGCCTTTGCCACCCCCGAAACGAAGGCGGTCTTTCCGGCCCCCAGGTCCCCGTCCAAAAGTAAAACCTCGCCGCCGGAAAGGCGGCGGCCAAAGGCTTCCCCAAGGGCAACGGTTTCCGCCGGGGACGCGGCGTAGTGATGTTCCATATTCATGGGTGTTGATCCCTCTTGTAAAAATCGTAGTGGTAAAAATCGGAAGGAACTTCCGAACCACTGTATTATACTATATAAATCCTGTTTTTTCAATCGTTTCCCGAAGATTCTTTTGGGAAAATCGGTGCTTCTGTTTGACAAGCCGCCATGAAAGTGGTATGATAATCTAAAATCATCCAGAGTCCATACCGAGGCGAAGCGATAGCTTCTTGGGTGGAAACAGGAGGAATGGAAAATGCTGAAAGCCTACCAGGTGGCTCCCTTTGAGCCGGTCAGTACCGATTACTCGGTCAGTCTTGCGGGGGAAAGCCTGCACGTCTATCCGGTTCGGTTTTCCGCCATGGCAACCAACCAGATATTTCGGGGAAAACAGCGGGGAATAGACGAGACCGAACTGGCCTCCTACGTCCATTTTGAGGGGGACGAAGCGGCATCCCTGACGGTGGACGTGAATTTCGACGTGTTTTGCGCGTCGGTGGTTCCGGCAAGCGCCGGGGTGAAGGTCCTGCGAAACGGGCGGCGGCTGCAGTTTACCCTGGAAAAATGCGGAAGCTACGTACTGGAAGTCAACGGGGTTCACAAGCCCCTGCATATTTTCTTCGATCCTCCCGAGACCCAGGTGCCTGATCAGGATGATCCCAACGTGCTTTATTACGGACCGGGACTCCATAACGTGGGATTGCTTCGCGTGCAGTCGGGGCAGACCCTGTACCTGGCCGGCGGGGCCCGCCTGATGGGTGGGGTTATTGCCGAGCATGCCGACGGGATCCGCATCATGGGTCGGGGTGTGATCGATACCAGCCTGGTACCCAGACAGAGCGCCATCAACAGCATCCTGTTGGTGGACTGCCGGGACGTAACGGTGGAAGGCGTCATTTTGCACGATGCGCCCTGCTTCTCTTTGAAGATTGGCGGCGGCGGAAATCATAGGATCGATGGGGTCAAGGTGATTGGTCAATGGCGCTACAACGCAGACGGGATCGACCTTTATAACACCCACGACGTGCGGATCACCAATTGCTTCGTTCGTACCTTTGACGATTGTATCGTCCTCAAGGGGGGACACGAGGTTGGTGGCATGAAGACCAACAACAGCAACGTGGAAGATATTCTGGTGGAAAGGTGCGTTCTGTGGAACGATTGGGGGCGTGCCCTGGAAATCGGT
This sequence comes from Clostridia bacterium, assembly GCA_017547975.1. Taxonomy (GTDB): domain Bacteria; phylum Bacillota; class Clostridia; order Oscillospirales; family QAMX01; genus RUG11797. Next base: position 2,436 of record JAFYNU010000309.1, on the reverse strand, counting down.
GCAGAAACCTGTGCCGACGAAATGCATAGGATCACCTTCCGGAATTGTGACGTGCTCCACTTCCTGTTTATGGCCTGTGACGTGCAGGCCTGCGGGGATGCGTTGGTGCATGACGTGCTGTTTGAAGACATTCGGGTAGGGGAACCCCTGGATCCTCAATGTGAGCCCCGGCTTTGCGAGATCTTTATCCGGCCCATGTGCTGGATCAAGGGGGACAAGATGGGAAGAGTGGAAGGGATTACCTTCCGCCGTATCGCCTACACCGGACGCACCATGGTGCCCTGCCGGATGATTGGGTACCAAGCGGATAGCGATGTCCGGGACGTGCGGTTTGAGGAAATCACCATCAATGGGGGGAAGCCCTCGGCACAAAAGGCCACCCCATGTGCCGCCTGATCGCAAACGAGCTTGTGTCGGGCGTTACCGTGGACGGCGTGCCGGTTTCCAGGGAGGAACTGGTACCCGAGAGCGAGGAAGAAACCTGCAATCGGTTCCTCATCGGCAACGGTGCATTCATCACGTTGTAAACGATCCGAAGGGTCGAAAAATATGAGATAAAAACCATATCGGGAAAGGAAATAACCATTATGAAGGAAGTAGTAGTCATTACCGGTGCGGGAGGCGTTTTGTGCTCCTCCTTTGCCAAAGCCCTGGCAGAAAAGAATTACGCCGTTGCGCTCCTGGACCTGAATCTGGAAGCCGCACAGGCGGTTGCTGACGAAATCAACGCCGCCGGCGGTACCGCCAAGGCCTACAAGGCCAACGTGCTGGAAAAGGAAGGCCTGGAGGCCATTCACGCTGACATCCTGGAAACCATGGGTGCCTGCAAAATCCTCATCAACGGTGCCGGCGGCAATAACCCCCGTGCCACCACCGCCCACGAATTCTTCGAAGAAGGGGATGAAACCCGGGAAGATATCAAGACCTTCTTCAACCTGGACAAGTCGGGCTTCAACTTTGTTTTTGATCTGAACATCATGGGAACCCTGCTTCCCACCCAGGTGTTTGCCAAGGATATGATCGGCTGTGAGGGTTGCAGCATTCTCAACGTTTCCAGCATGAACGCCTTCCGTCCTCTGACCAAGATTCCTGCTTACAGTGCTGCCAAGTCGGCGGTTTCCAATTTCACCCAGTGGCTGGCTGTGCACTTTGCTCCCCAGGGCATCCGTGTCAACGCCATGGCTCCCGGCTTCTTCGTTACCAACCAGAACCGGGCTCTGCTCTTCAACGACGACGGCACCCCCACCGCCCGTACCGAAAAGATCCTCCGGGCTACCCCGATGGGCCGTTTCGGCGATCCCGAAGAACTGTTGGGTGCTCTCCACTTCCTGCTGGACAGCAAGGCCGCCGGATTCATCACCGGTGTGGTTCTGCCCATCGACGGCGGCTTCTCCGCCTATTCGGGGGTGTAAAATATGAAATATCCCTTCGTGCTGGCCGCCTTTGCGGATGAAGCAGGTGCTTCCATTCCCGAACAGATTGCCGCCATGGCCGAAAACGGGGTCTCCGGGCTGGAAATCCGTGGCATTGATGGCCGCAACGTCACCTCCCTGACCCTGGCTGAAGCCAAGGAAATCCGGGCGCAGTTGGAAGATCGCGGCCTTTCGGTTTGGTCCATCGGTTCTCCCATTGGGAAGATCAATATTACCGATCCCTTCGGTCCTCACCTGGATCTTTACAAGCACACCCTGGAATTGGCAGAGGTGCTTGGTGCCAAGGCATTCCGTCTCTTCTCCTTCTTCATGCCCAAGGACGAGGATCCCGAAATCTATCGGGACGAGGTGCTGGAACGCATGAGTCACTTTGCCGACGAAGCCCGTGGCCTGGATCTTCTGGTTTGCCACGAAAATGAAAAGGGCATCTACGGTGACATTGCCACCCGGTGCAAGGTGATCTACGAAAATCTGCCCTCTATCGGTGCCATTTTTGATCCCGCAAACTTCATCCAGTCGGGCCAGGATACCCTGGAAGCCTGGGAAATGCTGGGTAAGTACGTGAAATACATGCACATCAAGGATTGCTTTGCCGACGGTTCGGTGGTCCCTGCCGGCAAGGGAATCGGCAACCTGCCCGCCATTCTGGAAGCATACGGTGCCCAGGGCGGCAAGGTTTTGACTTTGGAACCCCACCTGACGGTGTTCAAGGGCCTTTCCGACCTGGAACGGGAAGGGGAAAGAAGCGCTGTGGGCGGCTTCGCCTACCCCTCCGCCAGAGCGGCTTTTGATGCGGCGGTGGATTCCCTGCGGGAAATCATTGCCTGATTGTCAGAAAGCAAATGGGATTCGTGAAGGCATCCCTGTGTCCAACGTACACGGACACGGGGATGCTTTTGAATGTGACTCTCTTGTCAGGAAAACCAAAAGTTCTCGGGAATTTTTAAAATAGATAGTGACAAGTCCATAAATTTGTGATATAATAATCGGCATGTGTTGGATG